>CAZPSO010000255.1:0-3624 GCA_964588895.1 uncultured Tessaracoccus sp. | reverse complement strand
CGAAATCCCGCGTGGCCGGAATGATCGCAAGAGCACTCGCCACGGTAGCCACGGCGGCGAGGTATTTACCTGCCGAACGCTTTTTCTCTTCCACAGATTTCCCCCTGGGTTGAACTGGTGTTTCCCAGTCCCGTGTCCGATCGAGTCAGTCTACATCCCGTGTTGGGCAGTCGGCGCGCTTACTTCGCTCCAGCGTGGCGCCACGGTGTCCATGTCTCGGCATGTTTCGGCGCAGGGCGGCGGCAGATTCGGGTGGCAAGGTGTCGAAGGGGTCGCTTGGACCACGGCGGGAGCTACCGGGCGGTCAACCGACGCCGACTCAGGGGACATCTCCCCTCGGGCAAGCCCTAGCTGGTCGGGGCATGTGGACGCCGGTTATATGGGGTCGTCAAAGGGAGGGCGTGCCATGGCGATCGACAACTCTGTCTTGGTCAGCGGGCTGAGGGCGCTCTTCGAGGCGCCGCAAAGCAGTGGGTACACGGACCAGGCAACGCCGTTTCCATTGCCGCAGGTCGGGGAGTCTGGCCACGAACCGATCCTGGTGAATCCGGAGTTCTGGCGCGGGATTCCTGCAACCCTCGGCGGGGCGGCGGAGACGGCGTTGACCCAGGTGGGATTCGTGGCGCCGACGTTTGCCGACAAGGTGGCCGGTACGGAGTCGCAGCCGTTTGATGCGGACCTGTTGCTGATGGCCGCCTTTGTTTACGGAGGCGGCGATACATCGTTGCCGGCCGGGTGGACGCATGTTTCGACCCAGGAAGACCTCGATGCCCTGGGCCTCACGAACGACGAATTGGCCAAGATGGGCCTGGAGCTCGATCCAGGTACCGGGATGCTGGTGAGTACCGAGGGCACAGGGTTCCAGGCAGCAGTATTCATTGATGGAGACGGCAACGTGGTTGCCGCTTACGCGGGCACCGATCCAGCGAGCGGGGCGGACATCATTACCAATGCGGACCAGGCCACCGAGCAGATGGAGGGCCAGTACATCACCGGGATGTTGTTGGCCGCCAAGCTGCAGGAGAACCTGCCGGAGGGCAGGAGCCTGGTGCTTACCGGTCACTCGCTGGGCGGCGGGATTGCCAGCGGGGCATCCGTCGCCACCGGCGCGCCGGCAGTGACGTTCAATGCGGCGGGCTTGAGCATGACTTCCATGGATATCGCCCTTGGGATCCGCCAGTACCGGTTTGGGGAGGAGCTGGATCGCGAAGCGGCCTTCGCCGAGGCCAACGGGGGCAACATTCGGCGGGTCCATGTGGAGGGTGAGGTGCTGACGCTGGTGCAGGAGGAATACGACGCGCTGGTGGAAGCGGCGGTGCGGTCTCCGCAGGTGGTGATCCCGGGTGCGGTGTTGATGAGGATCTTCACTGGCGAGTCCGTGGATGTGCTCCAGATCCTGTGGAACACCAATCGTCCGGATTATGACCTTCCCGTAGCGATCGGTGCGCCGGTTACCCTGAACCCGGTAACCGCAGGCATCGGCGGCACCCAGGTCCGCTCCCCGCTTCCCCTGCACGGCACGGCTGAACTCCAGGCCTCCTTGTTGGCCGGTGTTCCCTCAATCCAGTCACGCAGCGACCGCCCCGACGGCACGGTGACCTTGGAGATCCGCTACCCGGTCGACGCCAGTACCGTGGAAACGGTATCCGTCGAGTTCCAGGACCAGGAGTCGGCGGATGCGTTCGAAGCCGGCTTCAAGCACACGGGCGAACGCCCACCGGTGGATGATCCTGGCGTGCGTGTGGTCGGGGTCACGACTACCAGCCTGCACTCCACGGAGCACGGCAGCTTTGCCGACCTTACCGCCGAGCTCGGGTTGCATGGAGTGCCCAACAACTTGCTGATCAACATGCTGGGCGGCGATCCCACCAGCATGGTCATCACGCGCGATGCGAACGGCCTGCCCATCAGTGCGGAGATTACCTATCAAGCGCCCGATGGCTCGGTGGTGGTGGTCGGAATGGCCTTTGACGCCGATGGCAAGGAGATTGCGGACGAGCGGGTGGTCACTTGGCACGTCACTCCGGATGAGCAGCAGGCGTCTTTGATCAATCAGGTCTGGTTTCCCGATTCTGACTCCGGCCCCATTGTCGCGGGCGAATCCTATTCCATTGAGCTGACTGGCGAAGACATGGACGACTGGCTGCAGATGGCCTCCGATGTTCATGATCAGCAGGGGGCCGGGATTTACGTCTCCGGGGACCTGTTGAACGGAACGGGTCTGGATGGACAGCCGGGCAACCCAGATCCGGAGTCGGTGTTCCTCAGCAACCTTTTCGCGCAGGCCGGGCGCGGCGGTCCGTTTGCGGCCTTGGCCCAACTGCTCCAGTTCGCCGGCGACCAACCGGCCCCCGGGACCGTCCTTGACGCGAATGGAGAGCCGGTGCAGCCCTGATGTGATCAATGCCGTGTAGCACGCTCCGGTGGTCAGTGTTAGCGCAGGCGGTAGGCCCGACATCTCACCCTCGGGTTGTCAGGCCGCCCTTGCGTTCCTCGTTATTGGATGGGCTGCCCAATACCAAGCAGGCTCCCTGGCCTTTGCCGGCCCTGACATGTCGAGGAAGACTCATGAAAGGAAGGATTGCTCTCGCCGTTGCTGTGCTTGTTTTGCTGGGTGCCATCGGGTTAGGCCATGCCACGGCCCGTCCTGATCCCAAACGCCCAGAGATCGGCGGGGGCGAAACGGTGGAGGAGCGGCTTGACCGCATGCAGCGGCAGATCAACGCACAACAATCGGAAATTTCCGCCGTGCGCAGTCAGAACAGTGTCCTGCGCGCGCAGCTGTCTAACCTCATCGCCCTCAATCAGCATGTTTCAATGGTCCAACTCCACGGCCGACCGACCGTGCGGTTCAATGGCGTGAACGTGCAAGTCGTGAACGGCACCGGCAATACCGAAACTTCAAACGGAACCGGCAACCTGATCGTGGGTTACGACCGGCTGCGTGTTGGACACCAGCCCGATGTTTTCCAGGAAGAGTGCTCAATCGGGACGACGTACCCTGATCGACCCCTCGAGACCAGACAGGAATGCGAGGCCGTGGGAGGCAAGTGGCGAATCGACCACAAGAGCGGATCCCATTACCTCGTGGTTGGTGACTGGCACAACTACACCAGGTGGTCCGGAATTGTCTCCGGGATAGGCAGCACGGTTAGCGGGCGCGCCGCCAGCGTGACGGGTGGTCTGTACAACCGTGCCTCCAACTTCGGGGCAAGCGTGTCCGGCGGCTCGTCCGGCCATGCATTCGGGTCCGTCGCGAGCGTCAGCGGTGGAAGCCACGGCAAGGCGGGCGCTTATGCTTCCAGCGTCAGCGGGGGGTCCGGCAACGTGGCTCAAGGAGAAATGTCCAGTGTCACAGGGGGCCATTGGAACGAGGCCAATGGAGACGGATCTTCAGTTTCGGGCGGCAGCACCAACCGGGCCACGAATATCGGTGCATCAATCGGTGGCGGGGTCCTGAACACGGCCAGCGGGTATATGTCGACCGTGGGCGGAGGAATTCACCACACTGCGGAAGACACGCACGGTTGGGCGGCCGGGGAGTAGGCGCTCGAGTCAGGCCGTCGTCCTGCTGGCCGGCCCGGGTATGCTGCGGTCTTCCACGGGGATGATCGACTGATGAGG
>CAZPSO010000254.1:0-3649 GCA_964588895.1 uncultured Tessaracoccus sp. | reverse complement strand
GGACGAACGAAATACGTCGATCCGGATGTCGGACTCGGGGACGTCGATGGAATCGTTCTCCTCCGTGACGGGCAACACCTCCACGCCTGCGAAGGACGTCTGCCGACGTCCCTGGTTGTCGAAGGGGGAGATGCGGACCAGGCGATGTGTGCCCTGCTCTACGGAAAGGGTGCCGTAGGCGTACGGCGCCTTGACCTCGAAGGTCACCGACTTCAGGCCCGCCTCCTCCGCCCACGAGGTGTCGTAGACCTCCACGGAGTACCCATGTCGTTCTGCCCAGCGCACGTACATCCGCATCAACATTTCGGCGAAGTCTGCGGCGTCGACACCACCGGCCTCGGCGCGGATGGTGATGAGGGCGTCGCGGGGATCGTAGTCGCCGGAGAGCAGGGTGCGCACTTCGAGGGCCTCGATCTCGCGTGTCAGAGTCACCAGTTCCTTCTCCACCTCCGCGCGGGCATCACCGTCGTCCTCCTCGGCCGCCATCTCCAGCATCAGGGAGGCGTCGTCCAACCGCTCCCGAAGCTTGTGGAGGCGCTCGATCTCCGACTGCTTCGCGGAGAGTTGCGAGGTGACACGCTGCGCGTTGACCTGGTCGTCCCACAGGTCGGGCGCCGCCACCTGTTCCTCCAGGTCTGCCACCTGGGCCTGCAAGGTGTCGAGGTCGGCCACCGCCTCGATCGATTTCAAGGATTGATCGAGGTGCGCGATGTCTTGTTCGAGGTCTGCTGTTGCCACAACTTGGTAGCTTACCAAGCCGCTCCAGCCTGCACCGCCGGAGTTACCGGCCGGGTGCCAGAATGGGGGTCAAACCGCCCCCGGGACAAGGATGGAAGAACATGGCCGCCACCAAGGACCAACTCAAGCGCGACCTCACCGCAGCGCTGCGCGCGAAGGACGAGCACGCCAAGACCACCATTCGCATGATGATGGCGGCCATCTCCGTCGAGGAGACCGCCGGGCGTCAAGCCCGCGAGCTGGACGACGCGGAGGAACTGGCAGTGCTGACCAAGGAGATGCGCAAGCGCCGGGACTCGGCATCCACGTACGCGCAGGCCGGACGCCAGGACCTTGCCGAGCGTGAGAGCAGTGAGGCCGAGTTCATCGCCGGCTACCTGCCGGCCCCGCTGTCCGAGGAGGAGCTCGACGGCATCGTGGCCCAGGAGGTCGACCGTATCCGGGACAGTGGAGTCGTCCCGTCCATGAGGAACATGGGGGCCGTGGTGGGGGCGGTCAACGCCCGCGCCGCGGGGAGGGCGGATGGCGCCGTGGTGGCCGCCAAGGTCAAGGAGCGTCTGACTACGTCCTGAGGCGTTCCTCACGTCAATCTCAACCCGCACTTGAGGATCCTGAAGCGCCCCACAGGGTGCTCACGCGCATCGAGAACCGCGCTCTGACGGGCTTTTTGCCCGATCCCGTGGCCCGCGTGGTCCGGGAACCTCACGTTGCCCGACGGGATCGGCTGGCCACGGTGAAGCCCGCAGCCATACGGTGATTGCACCGTGTGGTCTCTGATCACCCCCCGTGAGTTCGCGAAATGGAGATAACGATGGTCCGAGGACGCCGACTGCTCCCGGCCCTGCTGGCATGCGCCGCCCTGGTGCTCAGCTTGGCCTGGTTCCCCTCCCCCGCACCGGCAGCCGCCGTGGACGTGTACACCACGCCCGGTGAGCACACCATCAACGGACGCCAGTGGAAAACAACATGTGAGCCATTCGGAAAGCTGGAACGCTGCACGACGCTGATCTGGGCCACCAAGACCAGCCTGGTCAACGGCAGGGTCCAGCAGGAGCAGACCTGGGTGCACAACAACCTGACCTACAAGCAGAGCTCGCGAGCGGACTGGAACTCGTGGGACCTGCTGATCACCCCCGGACTCCACGACAGCGCCGGGCGCAAGTGGCGCACCCAGTGCGACACGTCATGGACCGGTTCGGGCGGTTGCCGCAGCGAGATCTGGGGCACCGTCGTGGAGTACAAGGACGGCCGTTGGCAGAACGTCCAGCGCTGGGTGTTCAACAACCAGGTCCGCATCTCCCCCCTCAACTGCCCCGTCACCCAGCAGCAGCTGCGCAGCGTCACCGGGCAGCCGTCGCTGGTCACCTCCACCTGCCACCGCTCCGGCCAGAACAGCAACTTCCTGGCCGTCGAGTACATGGCCGGCCCCGACCTGGACAACATGGTCAAGGAGACGGCCTTCTTCCAGCACAACGGGCGCGCGTGGACATGGCAGGCTCGCGGCACCGCGCAGCGGCCCGGTGGCATCTGCGAGTGGTACCGCGGCGCCAAGGCACCCTTGGATCTGGCCGACACCATCGCCTACTGCTTCAGCGGTTAGCCCCCCTTACCGCCTGCCCTCCCGGGCACCCCATCGCGGTTTGGCCGATTCACCACGGCCTGCCAAAATGGGGTGTCCGGGATTTCTCGGCGAGGGCGCATAGCTCAGTTGGTTAGAGCACCTGCCTTACAAGCAGGGAGTCGGCGGTTCGAGTCCGTCTGTGCCCACCAGGAAGGGATCGATGTCGCAACGCCGTCACGACTTCACACGGGGCAGCACACTGAGGCAGCTCGTCTCGTTCTCCGGGCCCATCATGCTGGCCAACCTCCTACAGACGTCCTACCAACTGGTGGACAGCCTGTGGATCGGCAACCTGCTGGGCGCACAGGCGCTGGGCGCGGTGGCCGTCTCCAGCGTGATCATCTTCACGGTACTGTCCTTCGTGATCGGGATGAACAGCGCGGCGCTGACCATTCTGTCCCAGCAGCGGGGCCGGGGCGACGAGGGCGGTTTGCGTCGCTACCTCAACGCCTTCGTGGTCATCCTGTTCCTGCTGTCTTTGACAATGGGCGTGGCCGGCTTCTTCCTGTCAGGGACGTTGCTGGGGGTGCTCGGGACGCCCGCGGGCATCATGGACGGCGCCCGGCAGTACCTTCAGATCACCTTCCTGGGGATGCTGTTCCTGTTCGGGTACAACTTCATCAGCACTGTGCTGCGCGCCCTGGGTGACAGCAGGACACCCATGCGCTTCGTGGCGCTGGCCGTGGGACTCAACGTGGTTCTCGACCCGCTGCTCATCCATACTTTCGGCCTGGGGATTCGCGGGGCTGCCTACGCCACCGTGATCTCGCAAGGCATGGCCTTCGTCTACGGAATCGTCCACGTGCTGCGCAGGAAGCTTGTCCCATTGCAGGTGCCCAAGGCGCCCACCTGGACGGAAACCAGGACCATCCTGCACCTCGGCATCCCGGCCGGATTGCAGATGGCCGTCATCTCGGCCGGCTCCGCCGCGATCATGAGCGTGGTCACCAGCTTCGGTGCCGACGTCGTCGGCGGCTTCGGCGCGGCACAACGCCTGGACCAGCTGATCATGCTGCCCGCCCAGGCACTCGGGATCTCGGTGGCGAGCATGGCCGGGCAGAACATTGGAAACCGGAACTGGGACCGGGTGGGCCAGATCGCCCGCGTGGCCGTGCTGTACAACCTGATGATCATGTTTTCGATTGCGCTGGTCGTGGTCATCGTCGCCGAACCCGCGATCCGGCTTTTCATCCGTGAGCCCGAGGCCGTGGCCTTCGCAACCAGCTACCTTCGCATCGTCGCCCTGTGCTACCCGTTCCTGGGCATCAACTTCGTCCTCAACGGCGTGGT
>CAZPSO010000253.1:0-3679 GCA_964588895.1 uncultured Tessaracoccus sp. | reverse complement strand
CTCGCCCAGGTGGCGGCCATCTTCAGCGGCCGCGGAGTCTCCGTCTCCACGGTCAACCAGGCGTTCATCGATCCGGTGCAGCGGCAGGACGGGTACGCGGCCCGCATCGGACTCATGACGCACACGGCCCAGGAGTCCGGAATGCGCCGTGTGATGGCCGACCTGCGGCAGGCGGATTTCGTGGGTGACGAGGTCTCGATGCTGCGCGTCGAGGGCGCATGAGGCTGCAGGTCCACGTTCCCGCCACCACGGCCAACGTCGGCTCCGGTTTCGACTCCGTGGGGATCGCCATCGACTGGTACGACCGGCTCACCCTGGACATCTCCGAGGTGGGCGGGCTCCGCATCGACGTGATGGGGGAGGGAGCGGGCCAGGTCCCCACCGACGAGCAGCACCTGGTGATCTCCAGCCTGCACCGGGGCCTTGAAGAGTGGGGCGGCGCCCTGCCGGGCGGGTTGCACCTGAGGGCGAACAACACCATCCCGCACTCCCGCGGCCTGGGTTCCTCGGCCGCAGCCATCGTGGCGGGACTCGCGTTCGCGTGGGGCATCACCTTCCCCGGCCGGGAGCTGGACCGCGAGGAACTGACGCGGATCTCCAGCGAACTCGAAGGACACCCGGACAACGCGGGTGCCGCAGTGTGGGGCGGCGCTGTGCTGGCCTGGATGGAGTCACGCGGGGTGAGCCTCGTGCGGCTCGACGTGCACGCAGACATCGCCGCGGCCGTGTGGGTCCCCTCGTTCGAGGTCCCCACCGCCGGAGCCCGCTCCGTGCTGCCCGACGAGGTCCCCCGCATCGACGCGGTGGCGCAGGCGACGGCGGCAGCGACGCTGCCCATCGCGTTGGCTGCCCGCCCTGACCTGCTCATGGCAGCCACGGCTGACCGGCTGCACCAGGGCTATCGTGCGCACCTGATGCAGCCCTCGTTCGAGCTGATGGGCCAACTCCGCCAACTGGGCGTGGCCGCCACCATTTCCGGGGCGGGTCCGGCCATCTTCGCGCTGGGCACGACGCAGCAGCTGCAAGCCGGATTGCGCGTCGAAGCCGGCGTACGGGGATTCCGCCATTTTGGGTTGCGGCTAGGTTCGGGTGTAGGGTTGTCAAGTATCTTCTGATACAGTTTTTTTGGCTCCCAGCCCCTGCGCCCCCGCCCGATGATGGCGGTGCGAAGCGCCTGAAGCCATCCCACAGCGAAGCCGGATTGAAATCCATCCATATCTTGTCCGGCTAACCCGGAAGGAAACTGCGTGACCGAAACCGGTTCTGCACCCCTCGCCAGCATGAAGCTCACGGAGCTGAAGTCTGTGGCCGCGGGCCTCGGACTCAAGGGCACCTCAGCCATGCGCAAGGCGGATCTCGTCGATGCCATTCACAAGGCAGGCGGCCAAACCAGACTCTCCACCGAACCGGCCCAGCAGGTCCATGCACCCCAGCGCGGAGCGCGACAGCCTGATTCCTCCTCCCAGGACCAGCCGAAGGTCGATCCGCCGGTGAGCCGCGAAACCCAGGAGGATCCCGCCCGCGGGAGAAACCAGCAGTCCGGCCAGGGCGCTGAGCGGGGACAGTCTCGCGCCAGGACTGACGGCGAACAAGCCGGTGGCACCCGTCGGCGTCGTTCCGGCGGCAACCGCGACCGCGCGGCGCAGGAAGCCGTGAACGAGGAGGTCGGCGAACGGCTTGCGGCTGCACTTGGCCAGGCCCCGGAGGCCCCGGTCTCCCTCGGTGGGGGATCCCAGGGTGGTGGTGCCCAGCAGCGCCACGACGACGATGACAACGGTCCGGGTGGCCGCCGCAACCGGCGTCGCCGCAACCGCGACCGGCAGACCAATCGCCGCCAGCGTGGTGGTTCCTCGGGCATGGAGCGCTTCGAGAATGAGCCCCAGATCAGCGAGGACGACGTTCTCTCGGCGGTCTCCGGCATCGTGGACATCCACGACAACTACGCCTTCGTGCGCACCACCGGTTACCTCGCCGGTCCCAACGACGCCTACCTGCCGATGGCCACGGTCCGCAAGTTCGGACTGCGACGCGGTGATGTGGTCACGGGCGCCATCCGCCAGCCCAAGGAGGGGGAGCGCAAGGAGCGTTTCAACCCGCTGGTGCAGTTGGACACGGTCAACGGTGAGGCGCCCGAGAAGGCCCAGAACCGCCCCGAGTTCTCCAAGCTCACCCCCCTGTATCCGCAAACCCGGCTGAAGCTCGAGACCGACTCCAACCAGATGAGCGGACGAATCATCGACCTGATCTCTCCCATCGGCAAGGGCCAGCGTGGTTTGATCGTCTCCCCGCCCAAGGCGGGCAAGACGATGATCATGCAGTCCATAGCCAACGCCATCGCTGCCAACAACCCCGAGGTCCACCTGATGGTGGTCTTGGTGGATGAGCGCCCCGAGGAGGTCACGGACTTCCAGCGGACAGTCTCCGGCGAGGTGATCGCATCCACCTTCGACCGCCCCGCCGAGGACCACACGAAGGTGGCGGAACTGGCCATCGAGCGTGCCAAGCGGCTGGTTGAGATGGGACATGACGTGGTCGTCCTCCTGGACGGCATCACACGCCTCGGACGGGCGTACAACCTCGCGGCTCCGGCCTCTGGTCGCATCCTTTCCGGCGGTGTCGATTCGGCGGCGCTCTACCCACCCAAGAAGTTCTTCGGCGCTGCGCGCAACATCGAGCACGGCGGATCGCTGACCATCCTGGCCACGGCCCTGATCGAGACCGGATCCAAGATGGACGACGTGATCTTCGAGGAGTTCAAGGGCACGGGCAACATGGAACTGCGTCTGCGCCGCGAACTGGCGGACAAGCGGATCTTCCCCGCCATTGACGTGGACGCCTCCGGCACCCGGCGGGAGGACCTGCTGCTCGGCCGTGACGAACTCAACATCATCTGGAAGCTGCGGCGCGCCCTGTCCGGCCTGGACGACACCGGTGCATTGGAGACCCTGCTCTCGCGCATGCGCAAGACCCCGAGCAACCACGACTTCCTGTTGAGCGTCCTCAAGACCACACCCGCGCAGGACGGTTGAGCATCGCGGGCGTGCCTGTGGCACAATTGGACCTTGTGCCGGTTCACGCAACCACTCCAGCGACCCGGCAAAAACCCACATCAAGGAGAACATCATGAAGCAGGGAATCCATCCCGAATACGTGGACACCCAAGTGGTGTGCACCTGCGGCAACACCTTCACCACCCGCAGCACATCCGACAAGGGCACGCTGTCCGCGGACGTGTGCGCCGCCTGCCACCCGTTCTACACCGGCAAGCAGAAGATCCTCGACACCGGCGGCCGTGTTGCCCGCTTCGAGAAGCGCTACGCCAAGAAGGGCTGATTGTTCTCCTCGGCCGCGCCGATCGTGGAGGAGTTTCGGGCCCTCGAGTCCGAACTCTCCAATCCGGACCTCCACTCGGATCCGGCTCGTGCTCGCAAGGTGGGGCGCAGGTACGCAACCCTGCGCCCCATCGTTGAGTCGCTCGACAGCTACGAGGCGCTGGTGGCGGACAGGGAAGCCGCGGTGGAGCTATCCGCCGACGACGCGTCGTTCGCCGACGAGGTCGTGGTGCTCGACGCGGCCATTGAGAAGGTTTCCCGACGGCTGAGCAAGTTGCTGGCTCCGCGTGATCCCAACGACGACGCCGACGCCCTGCTCGAGATCAAGTCCGGCGAGGGGGGCGAGG
>CAZPSO010000252.1:0-3700 GCA_964588895.1 uncultured Tessaracoccus sp. | reverse complement strand
TTTTCGATCAGACAACCGAATTACAGCGTGTCCAGCTCATCGTTATCAAACCGTTACTCTTCGGCGCGTTCGGCCCGCGAGCCGCCCTCATGAGTCAGCCTTCGACGGTGGCCCCGTCGGGGCCGCCACTGCCCCCTGCGGTCCGGGCCCGCTCTGGCCGGGCTCCTCGTCATCTGCCGAGCGAAGCGTGAAGATCGCCAGGGCCACGGCGGCAGCCACCAGGACCGCGCCCACGCCGGAGGTGACGACGATCCCGGAATCGAATGCCGCCTTCGCGGCTGCGGCGAGTTGATCGCCCACCTCGCCCCCCAGGTCTTCGGCCACGGCCAGGGCGCCGGCCAGGGTGGCGAGGGCCTCATCGGCAAGGGCGGGGCTGACGCCGTCGGGGACACGGAGGTTGCTGCGGTAGAAGGATGTGAGGATGCCGCCCAGCACGGAGGTGCCGATGACCGCTCCCAGTTCGTAGGAGGTCTCGGAGATGGCGGAGGCTGCTCCCGCCTTGGCCGCAGGGACGCTGGACATGATGATGTCGTTGGACAACGTCTCTGCGACGCCCACGCCCAGCGCCAGCGCGGCGAACAGCGCGGCAATCCCGCTGACAGGGAGGTGGGCGCCCTGCCAGGCGAACACGACATAGGTGACGCTGACCGCCAGGAGGCCCGCCACCACCAAGGTGCGCGACGAGAACCACCTTGTCAGCCGCACCACGGCGAGGGTGGCCGCGATCATGATGATGGTGCCCGGCACCATCACGAGGGCCGCATCCAGCGGAGTGAGGCCCATCACCAGTTGCAGGTGCTGGGACAGGAAGAAGATGAGGCCCACCATGGCCACCACGCTGAGCAGGTTGATCAGGATCGATCCGGTGAACGCGGGGTAGGTGAACAGCCGGACGTCGAGCATGGGGTTGGGTTGCCGAAGGAGCCGCCTCACCAGCAGCCAGCCGGCCGCGATGCCGAGCAGGAAGGTGCCCCCGCTGACGACGTCGATCCCGTGGACGGCGGCGTGCTTGACGGCGAAGGCGATGGGCGTGATGGTGATGGCGCTCAGGATGACCGAGGGCAGGTCGAATCGGCCCGGATCGGGGTCCCTGGACTCGCTGATCAGGAACGGGGCCAGCCCCAGAAGTGGCAACACGAACGGCAGATGGACCAGGAACACCGACCCCCAGTGGAATCGCTCAAGCAGGATTCCGCCGAGGACGGGCCCAATGGCGGCGCCCGCAGCGAAGCCGAGGGCCCAGATGGCGATGGCCAGCCGACGCTGACGCCGCACCTCGAACATGGTGCGGATCAGTGACAGCGTGCAGGGCATCAGGGTGGCGCCGAAGACACCAAGACCGATGCGGCACAGCAGCAGAATTTCTGCGGTGGGCGCGAACGCGGCCAGCACGGAGACCACGGCGAACCCGAACGTGCCGATCATCAACAGCCGGCGTCGGCCGAGCCGGTCACCAAGGTTGCCCATGGGAACCAGGAGGGCTGCCAATACCAGGGGATAGCTGTCGATCAGCCAGAGCTGCATGGAGGCGCTGGGCTGGAGATCGAGGGCGATGTGAGGGATGGCGAAACTGAGGACGGTGTTGTCAATGGAGACCGCGAGCACCACCAGCAGCAGGACCGACAGGCCGACCCACTCACGTCGTCCGGCAAGCCGTGGGGCCGCGGGGCTGATGGGTGGAGTCACAAGCGATCACTGTACCTTCGCCGTTGCGGGCGAACCACCTCCCGATTCGCCACGGATCCGTGCCCGCCCGGCGCGGGGTCCGGGTGAATTACACGGTTGTTGTCTACGGTGAGGGCATGCTTGCGGGAATCGTCATCAGTGTCGTGGTGGTTGCGGGCCTTGCCGTCGCCGTTCCTTGGTTGTTCTCCCACCGGGAGACCCCCGATGCCGTGGACGGGGATCCCACGGAGCGCTTCTCCGACTCGATGCGCATCGTGCGCCGCGACGTGATCGACTACGTCGAGGACCACGAGGGCATCGAGATCTCCACGCCGCTGATCCGGAGGGCCGAGCTCACGGAGCTGCGCCTGTTGGCCCGCTCGGCGGCCCGCCGCCGCGCGCGAGTCGCCGGCCTCCTGCTGTTCTTCACGCTCGTGGTCACCGGGCTGTGGGTCGCAGGCATCTTCCAATGGTGGAGCATCGCCATCCCCGGCGGGCTGTTGCTGGTGTTCCTCGGGGTCTCGCCATTCATGGTGCGGGCCATGAACCAGCGTTTCGATGCGCGTGCCGCCAGGCTCGCCGTCGGATACGAAGAGGAAGAACTCACCGAGGTCATCTCGCTGGGGTCGGGTTCCCCGTTGGACGACGAGCTCACCCTGGAGGTTGACCTCAGTGCCCCGGAACCGATGGGCAGCCTGTGGGAAGCCGTGCCCGTGACCACCCCCACCTATGTCTCCAAGCCGCTTGCTCCCCGCACGGTCCGCACCATCGACCTCAGCAGCCCCGTCACGGCGGTGGAGCCCATCGTCCCCACCGCCGACCACCCCGAGGCCGACGTCGAGGTCATCGAACTGGAGGACACGGAGGCCATCCGCCCCCGCGCAGTGGGGGAGTGAATCCAGACGAGCGCCCAGGGGATGGTCAGGCCTTGATGTCGCGGCGGGTGAAGACCCCCCAGCCAATCGCCGCCAGGACCGCACTGGTGCCGTAGAGGAGGGCCGTGCCCCTGAGGTCCCAGCCGTTGGACAGGGGCCGGTTTTCGTAGGCCCAGGAAACCGGGGATATGGCGGCCATCCAACCGCTGGACTCATCCACGTTGGACAGCGCGTTCAGGAGGAACGCGGCCGCGATCACGGCAGCGCCCACGGCGGTTGCCAAGGTGCGGTTCCCCGTGGAAGCGCCGACAGCCAGCGTGGCCATCGCGCACACCACCCCGATGCCGACGTAGGCTGCGATCTGGGGCGGTATGTTCGCCGAGTCCAGATCGAGCCCCGCGGAGTCATTGAGGACGAGCAACCACACGCCCACCGCACCGCCCAGGGCCACAAGCCGCAGCACGATGCCCAGTGCCCGCTCCAGGTACAGCCGGCTACGCGAAACCCGATGGGCGAGCGTCAACTCCAGCATGCCGCCCTCCTCGTCGCCGGCGATCGCCTTGGCTCCCCACGAGATGCTTGCGCCTGCGAGGAGGAACACCCCCAGCAGGCCGAAGAAGGTGGAGTGCGCCCAGCCGGCGCCGCTGCCGATGTCCCCGATGCCCATCGCCGCCACCACACCGTCGGGCAACTGGCTCATCACATCCTGCATGGGGGCCGAGCCGCCGATGGAACTGTAGAAGGACACGTACAGGGTCATGACCAGGAGCAGGGCCAGGCCCCAGTAGATAACGCCACGCCAGGAGTCCTTCATGGCTTGCACGAAGACGGGCATCAGGGCGCCTCGCTGCCCGCGGAGTAGATGTCCAGCACCGTTTCCTCCAAGTCGGGTTCTGCGAAGACGAGGTCCACCACCTTGAAACCGGCCAGCAGCGCCACGACCTCGTCGGCCCTGCCCTCCACTAGCCCTGCCATCCGCACCTGCCCGTCACCCGCGGTCTTGACATCGAGCTCCAGACCCCGACGTTCGGCTGAAGTCTTGACGTCGGCCAGAGATGCCGCCCGGACGACCGCGTGCAGCCGCCGCACGGCGGTTGCGCGCAGTTCGGTGATGGGTGCCTGCCGCACCACCCGGCCGGCGCGCAGGATGGCGGCCTCGT
>CAZPSO010000251.1:0-3708 GCA_964588895.1 uncultured Tessaracoccus sp. | reverse complement strand
CTTGTCGATCACCTGCACCACCTCGTCGACCACCTGGTCCGGGTCGATCACCGACGTCCCGTCCACGTCACCGGTGAAGTGGTGTGCCACCTTGGCGCGTTTCCCGATGGGCCGGCCGTGGGCGTCGTAGACCATGCCACGGGTGGCGCTGGAGCCGACGTCGAGGGCCAAGACCAGGGGTTGGACCGCCTCGTCGAGGTTGATGTGGAATTTCGCTGCCATGCCTCACCACCCTATTGCGCCGCGGCGTCCAAGGATGCTCGTGCACTAAGCTGGGCCAGCCCCGTGCCGGACGTTGGGGTCATCGTTCGTTCTCCGGAGGAGTCATGGCCCCACGCCCGTCACTGGTGGAGCATGGCGGTTGGCCATTCCTGGTCACCGCCATGGTCGGTCGCCAACCCGCCGCCATGGTGCAGTTGGGGCTGCTGATGTACGTGGCCGCCTCCGGTCTGGGGCTGGACCTGGGCGGCCTCACCGTCGCGGCGGTTGGCCTGGGCACCGCGTCGGGTGCCAACTTCATCGGACGCCTGGTCGACCGCTTCGGCCCATTCCCCGTCATCCTCGGCGCGTCGGCGCTCCAGGTCAGCGCGCTGGTGGTCATCCTGCAGCTGACGCCTCCGATCGTGGATGGCAGCCTCAGCCGCTGGTGGCTGCTCGCGGTCGCCTTCGTGGCGGGTGCGGCCAACCCCCAGGTGGGCCCGATCGCCCGCTCCCGCTGGTCGCACATCGCGCGGAGCCGGAAGGAACCCGCGTTGATCCGGATCGCCCTGGGCTATGAGGGCGCCATGGACGAGTTCGCTTTCATCGTCGGCCCGATCGCCGCCGGCCTGCTGGTCTCGTTCCTCGGCCCCGCGCCCGCCCTGTGGACCCTGGTGGCGGCAATCATCGTGGGCCAGGGCACGTTCGCCGCCTGGCTGTTCACCACCCGCAGGCAGTGGGGGGCCTCCGCGGCCCCGCTGGAGACATCTGGTTCCATCCCGTTCGCGCAGCTGCTGGGCCCGATGGTCACCCTGCTTGCCGTTGGCATCACCTTCGGCTCCACGCAGACTGCCCTGACCGCGCTCAACGAGCTCCGCGGCACCCAGCACGTCACCGGCATCGTCTACGGGGCGGTGGGTGTGGGGAGCATGGTGGCGTCCCTGGTGGTGGTCAGGCTCCCCTTGCGGATCACCACCGGCGCACGGCTGATCACCGGGGGTGCGGTGCTGCTGCTGGCCGGGGTCGGCTTCTACCAGCTTCCGGGTGCCGTGGCCGGATCAGTGTTGGCCGTCGTGATGGGCCTCGCGGTGGGTGCCATCCTGGTCACCGGTTTTGCCCGCGCGGAGCAGGTGGCGCCGTCGGGCAGGATCGCCTCTGTGATGACCATGATGTCGATGTGCCTGACGCTGGGTGTCTCCATCGGTGCCGCCGTCACCGGACAACTGGCCGACGACCCGGCCATGGGCTTCGCACCCGTCATCGGCTCCGGTGTACTGGCCATCATTGCGACGCTGATCATCATCGCCACTGGGCGACGCGGTGCCCGTATCAGTAGCCGTGGTCGGGGACCAACAAACCTGCCGTGATGGCGAATGCCGCGAAGCCGATGAAGGCCAGCGCAACCATGGCGGCACCGACAGTCGTCCAGCCGTCTGATCGGGAAGGTGATCGCACAGCCCGCCACGTGGCGGGCACGGTGGCAAGAACGGCTGCCACGGTGGTGAGTTGGGCCCCGACGAGCAGCGCCGTGGACGCACCACTGAGCGCGCTGACCCGCAGGAAGGCGAGAGTCCACAACCCCACTGCCCCGAGCGCGGCGACGGCACCCAGCCGCGACAACAGGTGCAACCGGCGGTCCACGGGAACAGACCCGGAGTCGACACCGAGGCGCCGTCGCAGGATCGCCCCGACGGGCCATGCCACCAGGGACCCCAACAGGACCAGCGTGGCGAACCCGGCCCACAGCAGGACGATGCGGTACCAGACCGGCTGGCGGTGCAGCACCATGGCGGGGTCGATACCGATGGCCTCCACGTCGCCATCCGCGTCAAGGCGCATCGCGACGCGGTAGTTGCCGTCGTCGTCGCTCCAAACGAAGGGCTCGACTTCGCTCAGCGGCACTGGTTCGCCGGAGAGGTCGGTGAACAACGAGATGGTGAGTGTGTCACCGACGGCCCGAACTCTCGCCATGGGCAGCAGGTTCACCACCCGGGTGAAGGTGGTCTCGCCCCGACGTGAGAGCATCCAGGCGCCGCTGGCTGCGGCCGCGTGGTCCGCGGCGGAGTCGATGGGGCCGGTGACGGTCATCGTGGTCGGGAAATAGCGGTCGGTGAAGCCTTGGGTCACGGCGTTGAGGAACGCGGATGAGCCGCCCCGCGAGCCGGTGCCATTGACTGCGACGAAGATGCCGGTGGCCGCCTCGGGGTAGAGCTGCAGGCCGGCGTGCGAGTGGGTTAGATCTCCGAAGTGCCCGATGATGCGGTGCCCGTTGTGGTCCTGCTCGAAGAAGCCCAAGGTCATCCGGGGACCGTTGGCCAACGCACCCAGGTCGTCGTGATCCAGGGCGGGGGAGTGCATCATCTCCAGGGTTTGGCGGTTCAGCAGCGGGGAGTTCTCCACGTCGAGGTGCGCCACCATGAACGAGGCCATGTCCGAGGCCGAGACCGACAGCGAGCCGGCGGGCCAGTTCCGGATCCCCTCGAAGTCGATCGGGCGCGCGTGTGCGTGCGGGTGTGGTCGGGCTAGGGTGTCCTCGTCGAGGGGCGGCTGGGCAAAGGTGGCGCTGGACATGCCGGCCCGGTCCAGGACTTCCGTCTGGAGGTACTCCTCTGCGTCACGGCCGGTCACCGCCTCGATCACATGGGCAGCGAGCACATAGGAGAAGTTGGAGTACGCCGGGGTAGTTCCGGGTTCGAAGATCTGCTCGGGAGGGTCGACGGAGATCTGCTCACGCAACGGGGGCGGAGTCCCACCCGGTGCGATGAAGAGGCCGGAGTAGGCCTCCTCGAAACCGGCCGTGTGCGTCAGCAGATGTCTCGTGGTGAACGGGAACCGGAACTGCCGTTCGACATCGAGGTAGTCGGCCACGTCCCGGTCCAGGTCCAGCCTGCCCTGCTCCACCAGCTGCATGACACCGGTGGCCACCACCGTCTTGGAGATGGAGCCGACCCGGGTCAAGGTCCTTTCATCCATGTTGCGGACGATGCCCTCCAGCCCGTTGTCGGCCAGTCCGAATCCGCGCTGCGTGACCACCTCGCCGCCGCGCACCACCGCCACTGCGGCGCCGGGAATGGCCTCGCGCTCAAGCATCGCCGGCACCATCCCGTCGAGCCACGCGCCCACGTCCGCGCCGGTCAGTTCAGGTGCACCGGTTTCGGCCGAGGCGCGCAGCGCCAGCCCGGATATGAGGAACTGGGTGAGCACCACGGCCAAGCAGGTGACCAGCAGTACGTGGCGATGACGAAAGCGGCTGGGCCTGTTCACGCTTCGACCCTAACAGCGGCCATTCGCCTCCTGCACCCGGGGCCAACCCGGTCCCGGACCGCAACCGAGCTTGTCCAGCGGCTGGCCTCAGGACGCCGGTGCTGCGAGCTCCACGTCAACCGTCAACGGCCCGTCGGTTTCGGTCCACTCCACGTCCCCGCTCAGCCGTCCGACGGCGCGCAGGTCATCCTCGATGGAGCGCAGCCTGCCCAGCACGTCGGCGGGGCCGCTGAAGGTGGCCCTGCT
>CAZPSO010000250.1:0-3745 GCA_964588895.1 uncultured Tessaracoccus sp. | reverse complement strand
CGCGAACGTCTGGCCCACCCATTCCACGAACGAACGCGGTGCGGGCAACGGTCCCTCGCTGGCTGTCAGCTCGTCCGGGGACAGTTCTTCCAAAAGGGTCCACACCAGCTGCGGGGTGCCGGCCGTGTGGGCGTGGAGCCGGCGCCCGGCCCGACTGGTCAATGGCACACCGCGCGCGGACGCCAGCTCTCGTACCCCTGCCACGCTGAGGCCCCCCAGTTCGATGGTGCTGGTGGCCAGCTGGCTGCTGGCGTGCCGTACCTCGCCCGGCCACTGGCCCATGGGGCGGTGGGTGAGCAGCATCGCCACCGGCAAGCCATCGAGCCTGCGCATCAGGAACCTCAGGACGTGCTTGGAGGAATGGTCGCACCAGTGCAGGTCGTCGAGATCGAGCAGCACCGGCCCGGTTTCCAAGGCACGTCCCAGCCGGTCCAGCAGTTCCAGCGCGTCGGAGCGGGCGGACTTCTCCTCCAGCGGCGCTGTGGCGAAGCGCCGTGACTGGTGGAGCAACTGGTCGGTCAGGGCGTACTCGATCAGGAACTCCTGGGCGTCCCCTGCCGCGTGCAGGACGGTGGATTGCGGGTGGTCCTGCCGGAACTGGCGAACCGCTGCCTGGACGAGCGAAGTCTTGCCGGATCCCGCCTGACCCTCCACCCACACAGCGACCGGCGCCCCAGCACGTGCGTGCTGCAGCGCCGCTGCGATGGTATCCAGTTCAGCAGCTCTACCGACGAAGGATTTTGTCGACACGGACTTCCTTCCTGATGCCGCAGACACTACGAGATCCGGGACGATGGGTGGTGGTCTTTCCGCAGAATGCCCCCCGACTACCGCAAATACCACCCATCGCCCCGAAGACCGTTATCCAGGCCGAACCCCTCCACGCAGCAGAGCGTCTGCGTGGAGGACCCCACCAGCAGCATGGTGGCTGCGGTGTGCCAGACGAGGACCTCGCGAGTGACATGTATCAACATCCAGTTCGTTGTACGGAGCTTGCCGCTTGTCTCCCGCAGGTCCTTGCCAGTGGGCCATGCCCCAGCCTCCCGTGCCGAGATCGGGCGGCGCGTCGGGGCAAACCCTGATCTTCCGACCTTCGCCCCGCCCGCGGACAAGCCCAAACCTTCTCCCCACCCGCGCTCCCTTCCCCGTCCCTGCGTCACCCCCTGCCCCCCACGCCGTCCGTGCCTCACCCTGCCTCGTCGCGTATCGGCCCGCCCGGAGACCTGCCCGAACCGCCGCAACCGGGTGGCGCTGAGGAGATAGTTCCCTCAGCGATCCGGAACCGGGCAGATTGGTGCTCGCGGCCGCCTCGACTTGGTGATGCGGTAAGAATGGGGACCATGACGTCAATGCCAGACTTGGTCGCCCTCCGCCGTGAACTGCACCAGATTCCGGAGGTGGGGCTGCAGTTGCCGCAGACCCAGGCCCGGATCCTCCAGGCCTTGGAGGGACTGCCGTTGGAAATCACGTTGGGCAAGTCCCTCACCAGCGTGGTGGGGGTGCTCCGCGGCGGAGTGCCCACCGAGGGCAAGCGCCCCGTGGTGTTGCTGCGAGGTGACATGGATGCGTTGCCAGTGGAGGAGAAGACCGGCCTGGACTACGCCTCCACCAATGGCGCCATGCACGCCTGCGGGCACGACCTCCACATGAGCATCCTGGTGGGGGCCGTCTACGCGCTGTGCGCCATGAAGGACGAGCTCGCCGGTGACGTGATCTTCATGTTCCAGCCCGGCGAGGAGAGCGTCGACGGCTGCCGTCACATGCTGGAGGAGGGACTGCTCGACGTGGCGGGCTCGCGTCCCGATTTCGCCTACGCCATCCACGTGTGGTCCGCCCTGGAACCCCGGGGCGTCTTCACCACCAAGCCTGGCACCATCATGGCCTCCACCGACGAGGCCCGCGTGACGGTGACCGGGCGCGGCACCCACGGCTCCACGCCGCACCTGGGCGTGGACCCCATACCCGCACTGGCCGAGATGGTGACCGCCACCCACCAAATGGTGACCCGTCGCCACAACATCTTCGACCCGGTGGTGGTCACCGTCGGCATGATCGAAGCTGGCTCCGCGGCCAACGTGATCCCGGAGTCGGGAAGCTTCCGCGCCACCATCCGGGCGTTCTCCCGCGAGGCGCGCCGCCAGGTCCTGGAGGAGTTCCCACGGCTCGTCGAGGGGATCGCCACCGCCCACGACGTGGAGGCCGACTTCCACCTGATCGAGCAGTATCCAGTCACCATCAATGACCCGGAGCAAACCCGCTTTGCGGCCGAGACGATCACCGAGATGTTCGGGGCGGACCGGTTCCTCCTCTGGGACAACCCCTTGGCTGGGGCCGAGGACTTCTCGCGGATCCTGGAACAGGCACCCGGCTGCTTCATCGGCCTGGCGGCGACACCGGAGGACCTGGATCCGGCCACCGCTCCGTTCAACCACTCGCCGCTGGCCAGATTCGACGATTCGGTGGTGCCCGATGGTGCTGCCCTGCTGAGCGAGCTCGCCCGACGTCACCTGGTCCTGGACTAGCGGGGGAAGGCAAGCCCTCACCCGCGCGGACGTCGTGGACACCATCGCCGGATAGTCTTGGACCCCGGAGGAGGTGCCATGAGCGCTAGCGATCACCCTGGTGGGCCGTCTCCGGCGACGCCGGGAGCGCCCGAGTCGGTGGACACGCCCACCCGCCCCGAGCCCAGCTCGGCGCCCACACCGCCGCCACAGGATCGCTGGACGGTGTCACAGCAGGCCCCCGCGGAGCAGCACGAACAGAAGGACATCGCCACGCTGCCCCCGCTACCGGTGCTGCAGCGCCACGATGCGGTGTCCCCCCGCACCGGCATGCCCACCCGGCCGCGCCTGGTCCTGGTGGCGCACGTCCTGCTGCAACTGGCCGTGGCGGGCGTGGTCGTCACCTACGGCTGGCACTTCTACCGCGCCGTGACGCCACAGACGTACCCCGGCTCCGCACACTTGGTGGTTTGGCTGGAACCCGAGCCAGGCAAATGGCTGTCCCTCACCCTGGAGGGCGCCATCGCAGCCTTGGCCGCCCTGGTGGGCGGCGCCTGTGGCGTAGCCGGCTTCCAGGCGTGGAACGGATGGCGCTGGTCACGGTGGGCCGCCGTGGCGGCGGTGCTCCTCACCGGCGCCCTGACAGCGCTGGTGAGCTGGGTGGGCCTGGCCGCAGCCATCCCCGCAGTGATCGGCACGACGCTGCTGTTCCTCCCACCGGCAAGCAGGTTCTTTGCCCGCTTCGCACGCCATCGCGCCCAGGAACCCGAGCCCTATCGAAGACCCGAGCGCATCTACTACGGACGCCTGCCCCGATTCCGCTAGCCGAGGACCGGCCTCCCCCGCCCACCGCTCGTGCTCCCGGCCACTGGGTGGTGTGCCGCGGTATGTCCACATTGGTTACCGATAGCGTGGCCACCATGAACCGAGATCGTCTGGTCGACCAAGCGCTCCGGATCGGTGAGCGCGCCCTGCGTCGCTGGGTTCGCGATCGTTCCCGGAAGCCCGGCCGGCGGATTCCCCGCCCGCCCCGCGAGGCGACGGCGGGCAACCGACAGCCCTCGGGCGACGCCGCCTCGTCCTACCCGGGTGACTTCATGGCCCGCCCCACGATTGAGTACGACCCGGTCAAGGATGACCACGCCGATCCGGGCGAGGTGGTGTGGACCTGGGTGCCCTTCGAAGAGGACCATTCCCAGGGCAAGGATCGTCCCGTCCTGGTGATCGGCCACGACGGGCCCTGG
>CAZPSO010000249.1:0-3768 GCA_964588895.1 uncultured Tessaracoccus sp. | reverse complement strand
CGCACGGCGCCGGCGTTGCGGCTCATCAGGTCGGCCGCCTCCACCAGCAAGGTGCCGGTGTTGTCCCGGGTGCCCGAACGCTGCCTTTCGGCGGTGGTGGCCAACAGTTTCAGCGCACCCTCTGCCACAGGAGTGGCCACGGCCTTGAACTCGTCAAGAGGCACCGGATCCTGGCCTCGGCGGGCCGCGATGTATTGCGCCGCGCGCGTCGCACCGGTCTGGCCGGAGTTGAGTGCCGACCCACCCGGACGGTAGACGCCATGCGAACCGGCGGTCTCGCCCACCGGGAACAGGCCTTCAAGTGTGGCCGAGTGCCACCAACTGTCGACCGCAAGGCCACCGTTGTTGTGCTGCGCGCAGACCTCCACCTCCAACATGTCGGTGGTCAGGTCCACGCCCGGATTGCGGTTCAGGTAGAACTGGTAGGCCGGTTCGTTCATGTGGCGCAGTCGCTCGATGGGCGTGGAATCGTCCAGCTCGAGGACGCCAGCACGCTTCAGGTACTCGTGCGCCTCGGGCGATAGGGCATCGGCGTGGAACCCCGTCTCTGGGTTGCTGCGGAAGTCCAGGTAGACCCGCCGCCCGCGCAGGACGCTCTCCCGATAGACCAGCAGGTCGATCAGGCTGGAGCCGTCCAGCGCCTTGCGGATGTCGAAGGGCCACTGGTAGCCCTTCAGGAAGGTCAGGCTCAGCAGGCGCCCCACGTCGGTGATGACCTCACCCAGGAACTCGCGCTCGTCAGAGCCGTCCTGGGCGGTGGACACGAACCGGGGCACCGCCTGCATGTAGGTGCCAGAGACGTTCCAGCGCGGCTTGATGGAGGCCAAGCCGAACTGCCACTCGGTGAGGTTGTGCCCGCGCGCGCCAGCGCGCAGGGACGCGCCGTTGCCGCCCCATTGCCCGTGGGGGAACACCGATTGGGAGTACATGCCCGCCGGGCCGCCGGTTGCTTGCACCACATTGGTGGCGCGCACCAACAGGAACCGGGACTTCTCCTGGGCCAACCGGTCCGACAGGGCGCTGTCCACATTGGCCAGCGACTTCGCCTCGCCCTGCTCGTCGACGTCGGTGCGCAGCAGCAGTGCCCCCACGACCTTGCCGTCGGCGACGACGAGGTCCACCAGGCGGCAGTGACCGATGACGGGGATGCCGTAGGTCTGGATGCGCGATTCCAGGGCCTCCACCATCGACTTGCTGGTGAACGGGCCGACGGAGGTGGCGCGCTGGCGGGGGTCATGGTCGGTCTTGTAGCCCACGAACTCGCCATAGTGGTTGGAGGGGAACTTCACTCCCAGCTCCACCAGGTGGTAGAACGCACGGGCGCTCAGCGCCGCCTCGGCCAGCGCGTTGTCGCCGTCCATGGAGCCGCCGGAGAACAGCGTCTCTGCCATGGAGCGCACGGAATCCGGTTCCCCTCCGGAGAGGGTGAGCTTGTAGTAGGTCTGCTTGTCGGACCCGGCGTTGCGGGATGCGCCGGCCCGGATCTTGTCAGCCACCATCACGATGTCCGTGTGGCCCCAGCTGTAGAGCCGCTCCGCCGCGCAGTAGCCGGCTGAACCGGTCCCGATCACGAGCGTGGTGGTGGTGACCACCGGGACATTGGTGGTCTCAAGGTTCAGGTGGTCCAGTTCGATGGTGCTCATCAGTGCCTCACAACTCCGGAATGTGCATGCCGCCGTCGACGTGCAGTACGCCACCCGTGGTGTACGGCATCCCACCACCGCACAGGGCGACGACGGCGCCTCCGACGTCCTCAGGGGTCCCCCAGCGGGGCATCGGCGAGACACCCTGGGCAAACAGGGCGTCGTACTTGTCCTTGACGCCGGCGGTCATGTCGGTGGCGATCACACCGGGCCGCACCTCGTGGACGACGATGCCCTCCGACGCCAGCCGTCGGGCCCACATCTGCGTGGCCATGGCCACCCCCGCCTTGGAGAGCACGTACTCGCCGCGGTTGGGGCTGACGTGCGTGGCGGAGATGGAGGACACGTTCACGATGGTGCCCCGCACGCCCCACCCCTCCAACGGCTCCTGGGAGAGCATTTGGTTGGCGACGGCCTGGGTGAGGAAGTAGGGACCGCGCAGGTTGATCCCCATCACGCGGTCGTAGCTCTCCGGCGTGGCCTGCAGGATGTCGACGCGTTCGGTGGGGGCGACCCCGGCGTTGTTGACCAGGACGTCGAGCCGGCCGAAGTGGTCCAGCACTGCCCCGAGAATGGAGGAGTGCTGGTCGACCTCTGCCACCGACCCCCGGACGTAGAGTGCCACCTCCGGACCGCCGAGCTCGTCGACGAGCCCTTCCGGTTCGGTTCGGGTGGCCAACATCGCGACGCGGGCGCCGTCGGCGATGAGCCCCTTGGTAATGCCGAGGCCGATGCCCCGGCTGCCTCCGGTGACGAGAGCGACACGTTTCATGCCCTGCATCCTAGCTCAAGGCCAATTATGACGGCAAGCGCTTTCCCTCCAGCTGAAAAGGCGCTACCCTTGCCGGGAATCGGCTGCTCATGGTCGGGCAGGGCCGCTCGAGGAGGCAAGAACGGATGCTGAAATGCGCGATCGTCGGCACGGGCGCCGTCGCCCATTTCCATGCGCGGGCCACGCTGTCCCATCCGCGGGCACAGTTGGTGGGCATCACGAACCGGACCCGCACCAAGGCCGAGGAGTTTGCCACTGCGTGGGGAAACCCGCCCCTCTACGATGATTTGGCGCAGCTGTTGGCCGCGCAGCGGCCGGACGTCGTGATGATCTGCACCTCGCCCGACGTGCACCTGGAGCAGGCGAGGGCCTGCTTCGACGCGGGCGCGCACGTGGTGGTGGAGAAACCACCCGCCCCCTCCCTGGAAGAACTGGACGAGATGCGCGCAGCGGCGGCCGCCGCTGATCGGCAGATGGCCGTGATGTTCCAGCAGCGCACCGGCACGGCCGCCGCCCACTTCAAGCAACTCCTGGACTCCGGCGCCCTGGGCCGGCCGCTGATCGCCCAGTGCCAGACGCTGTGGTACCGCGGCCTGGACTACTTCGCCGTCCCGTGGCGCGGCAGCTGGGAGACCGAAGGCGGGGGCACCACCCTGGGGCACAGCATCCACCAGCTGGATCTGTTGTGCTTCCTCCTGGGCGACTGGGCCACCGTCGAGGGTCGCCTGTGGCGCCTGGACCGCGAGACACAGACCGAGGACACCTCCACCGCCACCATCACCTTCCGCAACGGCGTGGTGGCCACATCCATCTCCACCACGCTGGCCCCACGACAGGTCAGCGCCGTGCGCATCGACACCCAGCGCGCGACGATCACGGTGGAACACCTCTACGGACACGGCCACGACAACTGGTCCATCACCCCCGCGCCGGACGTGAGCGCGGAGGAGCTCGCCACCTGGGCGCTGCCCCAGCAAGAGGTGCGCAGCGACCACGACCCCCTCCTGCACGACGTGTTCGACTCCATCCTGGACGGCACGCCGCTGCCCGCGACGGCCGCCGAACCGGCCCGCTCCCTGGAGGTGGTGGCCGCGATCTACGCCTCAGCAGCCGCGGACGGCGCAGTGATCACCCCAGAGATCCTCACGGATCATCCGACGCATCGACGCAGCTTCGAATCACCCGTCATCGACATGCGCGAGAACGCGCACTCATCCTTGGAGAGCGACGCATCATGAATGGTCCGGATCGACGCAAGGCCGCCGGCGGCATCCTCTATGGCGCCGACTACAACCCCGACCAGTGGCCCGAGGAGATCTGGCCCACCGACGTGCGCCTGATGCAGGAGGCGGG
>CAZPSO010000248.1:0-3768 GCA_964588895.1 uncultured Tessaracoccus sp. | reverse complement strand
AGCCTGCTCACCGTGGTGACCATGGGCATCTGCATCGGTTTCCTCGGCCACAACTTCAATCCGGCCAAGATGTTCATGGGCGACTCGGGGGCGATGCTGCTCGGCCTCCTGATGGCCATGAGTGCCGTGTCCTTCACCGGACAGATCGACTCCAGCGCACTGCCCACCTCCGGTGGTGAAGTGTTGCCGGCGCTGCTGCCGATCCTGCTGCCGTTCGCGGCGCTGGCGCTGCCCGTGGTGGACCTGGTCCTCGCCTACATCCGGCGGACGCTGGCCGGGCAGTACTGGTTCGTGGCCGACAAGCACCACCTGCACCACCGGCTGATAGCGCGCGGCCACACCCATCGTGGCGCCGTGTTCCTCATGTGGGGCTGGACTGCTGTCGTCTCGTTCGGGCTGGTCTTCGTGGCCTTGAACGAACGCCTCAGCGCGCTGACTGTGGTGCTGCCGGCAGTGGGTCTGGTGGTGGTCCTGACCATTTGGCCGGTACGTCACGCCAACGGCAGTGCCGAAGGTGGTGAGCCGGCCCTCGAAGAAGTGCTGGACCCGGAGCCGGCGGTCGAACCCGGGGAGGCGAAGTGAGGCCAGGCAAGCAGGACAAGATGGTCTCAGGTGCTGCGCGGCGCGCACGGCAGATGATGATGGGTGGGCTGGCGCTCGGCCACCTCGCGGGCCTGGTGAGCTTCGTGATGGCCCTCGCCATCGACGGGGCCGACGGGGCCCTCACCGTGGTGTTGGGGTTCGCGGCCGTGGTGATCTTCTTCTCGATCGGACAGGCCATCGAGGTGATCGCCTGCGAGCTGGAACCCATCCAGGGCATGGCGTTGGTACTGGTGAGCTACGCGGTTCGTGTCATCGGCGTGGCGGCGGGGCTGTGGTTCATCCTCACCCTGCCGGCGGTGGCCCCGCGCATCATCGACGGGTGGCTGCTGCTGGCCGTGACAGCCACGGTCTTTTCGTGGATCACCGGAGTGGTGCTCGTGGCCAGCCGCCAGCGGGTGCCGATCTACGATACCGAGTACGAGCCTCCCCAAAGTGATTAACGGCAAGTTTTCCGCTAGGCTCACTTGAGGCATGAACACCGACGGGTCATCAACGGGGTCTCCCGAGCAGGAACGCACGGGGCACACCGGCGACGGCATGGTCGTCCTCAGCTATGTCCTGGCAGGCCTTCTCCTCTACGGTGGACTCGGCTGGTTGGGCGATCGGTATTTCAACACCTCATGGCTGCTACCGGTTGGCCTGATCCTGGGCATGGCACTGAGCATCTACATGATCATCAAACGATACGGGAGCGCTAAGTGAGATTCGGACTCCTGCCGATGGAGGGCGGTTACACACCTCCAGGCACCCACGATTTCGAGTGGTACTCGTTGTGGCCCGGCGTCCTGCCCGACTGGTTCAACAAGCCGCTGGCGCAGGCCATCATCGCCGCGCTGCTCGTCATCATCCTGTGGGCGTTGGTCTCCCGCAACCTGAAGGTCCAGCCCGGCAAGGGCCAGTTCGTGGCCGAGTACATCTACGAGTTCGTCCGCAACGGCATTGCCCGAGACACCCTGCACGCGGACTACCGGAGGTGGCTGCCCTGGCTGCTGGCCCTGTTCTCGTTCATCCTCGTCAACAACCTGTTCGGCCAGTTCTTCTTCTTCATGTACCCCACGTTCGGCAACGTCGGCTATGCCTACGGGATCGCCATCGTGGCGTGGTTCATCTACGTGATCGCCGGCTTCAGCAAATTCGGCGTCGGGTTCCTCAGGCGTGCCCTGATCCCCGAGGGCGTGCCCTGGTACCTGTACCCGTTGATCATCCCGCTCGAACTGCTGGCCACCTTCATCACCAGACCCATCACGCTGGCCCTGCGTTTGTTCACCAACATGTTCGCCGGCCACCTGGTGGCCGTGGTGTTCGTGGTGGGCGGCGCCTTCCTCCTGACCTACGAGAACAACATCCTGTTCAACATCTCTGGCGCAATCTCGTTCGCGTTCAGCATCGTCTTCATGGCCCTGAAGCTCTTCCTGGGCGCCCTGCAGGCCTACATCTTCACCGTCCTGACCGCCCAATACGTGTCCACCTCGATCTCCGAGGCACACTGACCGAGAACCTTCTTCACCACCAAGAAGAAAAAACCCCGAAAGGTACATCAAATGGAGCTCCTTGAGATCACCGGCAGCATCAACATGATCGGCTACGCCATCGCCACCATCGCCCCGGCTCTGGGCGTGGCGTGGATCTTCGCGTCGGTCATCAATGGCACTGCCCGACAGCCCGAGGCCCGCGGCGCCATGATGAGCACTGCGTTCATCGGCTTCGCCGTGGTTGAGGCTCTCGCCCTCATCGCCATCGCCCTCGCCTTCGTGCTCTGAGGTCACTGATGGTCCCCGCTGTCGGGGCACTGCAAGAGACCATCCTCGGGCCTCTTGCGCCCCACTATATTTCCGAGGTCTTCGCCGGCATCATCTTGTTGCTGCTGGTGTTCCTCGTGATGTGGAAGGTCGTCGTACCGGCATTCGAGAAGATGTATGCCGAGCGCTCCGACCGGATCGAAGGCGGCATGCAGCGCGCCGCGGCCGCCGAGGCCGAGGCGGAATCTGCACGTGCCCGCTACCAGAAGCAGATGGATGAGGCACGCGAGGAGGCCGCCAGGATCCGCGAGGACGCCAAGAACCTCACCGCCCAGATGCTGGCCGAGGCTCGCGAGCAGGCAGCGAAGGAGTCCGCCAGGATCCTGGAGACGGGACGCATGCAACTGCAGGCCGAACGCAGCCAGCTCATCACTGATCTTCGTGGTGAGGTGGGTGGCCTGGCCACCACCCTCGCCGAGAGGATCGTGGGTGAAACCCTGAAGGACGACGAGCGCACTGGCCGCACGATCGATCGGTTCCTGGCCGAGCTCGATTCGGCGGGTGCTGCCCGATGAAGAGCCACGATGTCGCGATGAGCACATTGGACCGTGAGGTGGGCACCCTCGGGGTGGACGCGGCCGCGGCCGGTGAGCTGTTCGCCATCGTGGACGCCCTGGAGCTGCAGGCCTCCCTGCGGCGGGCATTGGTCGATCCCTCAGCGAGCGTCGAACAACGGCAGACGCTGGCCGGACGGGTTCTCGGCGCTCGTGTGGGCGAACCGGCCCTGCAGGTGGTGCAGCGCGCGATCGCGGTCAACCTTCCGTCCGGGAAGGTGCTCGTCGACGCCATTGAGCGGCAGGGCGTGGGTAGTTTGCTTCGCGTGGCACGCGACCAAGGTGAACTCGACCGGGTGGCCGACGAGTTGCACGCCTTCGTCCGCCTCGTGCAGCGCGACCCGGAGCTCTCCGACGCCCTGCGCAATCGCGCGCTGCCGCTGGCGAACCGGCAGGCTCTCGTCAGGGAGTTGGCGGCGTCCCGCGTGCACGCAATCACCTTGCAACTGCTCCAGCGGGCCGCGGAGGGGCGGGTGCGCAACCTGCCCCTGACCGTGGACCACTACCTGGAGCTGGCCGCCGAGGTTGGCCAGCAGAACATGGCGGCGGTCACCGTCGCCAAACCCCTCGATCCCGAACGAACCGCCCGCCTCCAGCGGGCACTCGAAGCCCAGGTGGGCGGCCCCGTCACCCTGAAGATCGACGTCGACCCCCGGGTCATCGGCGGCATCGACGTGCGCATCGGCAACGACACCATAGAATCCACCATCGCCGGGAGGCTCGCAGATGCCCGCCGGCTGTTGAACACGTCACCATCGAAAGTAGGACGCAATGGCTGAACTCAGCATCAGTCCCGACGAGATCCGCTCAGC
>CAZPSO010000247.1:0-3791 GCA_964588895.1 uncultured Tessaracoccus sp. | reverse complement strand
CGCGAGTTCGCCGACTTCAGCTCCTACTTCGAGCGCCTCCCCACCCAGTTCGCCGGTGGCAACGCACCGGATGTCCTCCACCTCACGGAGCGGCAGGTGGCTGATTACGCCTCCCGGGACCAGCTCGCCGACCTCCAGGCCCTCGCCGACGAAGGGCTGATCGACCTCTCCTTCTTCACCGATACGTCTCTGGAAGCCGGAATGTTCCGCGACCGGCTCGTCATGCTCCTGGTGGGGGCCACGATCCCCGCCACCATGTACAACCTCTCACTCTTCGAAAGCGTCGGCGTCCCCGAGCCCACCACCGACTGGAGCTGGGATACCTTCTACTCCGCCTGTGAGCAATTCGGGCAGGCGGACATCCTCGGATCCACCTACCAGGCGGTCTCCACGCCCACCTTCGACACCATGCTGATCCAGAATGGCAAGAGCCTGTTCGTGCCCGATGCCTCGCCGGAGGTCAACTTCGAGGCCTCCGACGCCGCCGAGTGGTTCAGCCTGTGGAAGGAACTCCAGGACGCTGGTCTGTGCCAGAGCGCCGAATCCGCCTCCGAACAGCAGGGCGCCCCCTTCGAGGACACCGTGTTCGCCAAGTCCGAGGCCGCCATGCACGTCCAGAACTCGAACCAGCTGGTGACCTTCCAGACGGCCATCGGCGAGGAGAACCAGTTGCGGCTGGCTCCCTTCCCGCAGATCGGCGCCGAAGCGGCCTCCGTCGTCATCGGCAGCTACGTCTCCATCAGCGAGGGTTCCTCGGTCAAGGAGGAGGCGGCCAAGATCATCGACTTCTTCCTCAACGACCCGGAGGCCAACAAGATCTTCGGCCTCGAACTGGGCACCCCCGGCAACTCCAACTGGGCGGAGGCCGTCGCCGACGACCTGCCCGAGGTGGACGCCCGGGTTCTCGAGTTCGCCAACGAGGTGGAGTCGCAATCAGTGTTCGCCACGCCGCGTCCCCCGGGCGCCGGGCGCTCCGAGTCCCTCATGATCGAACTCGGCCTCGCCGTCGGGTTCGAGCAGCTCACCCCCGAGGAAGCCGGGGCGCGGTTGGTGGACGACCTCCAGGCCGCGATCACGGAGGCCTCGTAGCGCCAGCCCCTTTCGACCCAGGAATGCGCCCGAGGTGGCGTGTCGCTTTTGAACGGGAGATAGATGTTGCAGACCACACCAGCTTCTGATGTGCGTCACGGCTCCACCCGGCGTCGCCGCTCCGACTACGCCCGGAAGGAGGCGCGCGCCGCCTGGGTGATGCTGATCCCCTGGTTGCTGGGGTTCGTGCTGATCACCGCCGTTCCCATGGTGGCCTCCCTGGTGTTGTCGTTCACCGACTATCCACTGCTGGCGGATCCCGAATGGGTGGGGCTGGAGAACTACCGACGACTGGCCCAGGACCCGCGGTTCCTCGCGTCGGTGGGCGTGACGTTGCGCTACGTCTTCCTCTCCGTGCCGCTCCAGCTCATGTTCGCCCTCCTCCTGGCGTTGTTGCTGAACCGGGGGGTACGCGGGCTGCGCTTCTATCGCAGTGCGTTGTACCTCCCATCGCTCCTTGGGGCCAGCGTCACGATCGCCATCCTGTGGCGGCAGATCTTCGGGCGTGATGGCCTCATCAACGACCTGCTGGCCCTGGTGGGGATCGAGGGCCTGAGCTGGATCGGCCATCCGGACTGGGCGCTGTCCACCCTGATCGTGCTCAACGTGTGGACCTTCGGCTCCCCGATGGTGATCTTCCTGGCCGGCCTCAGACAGATTCCCCGGGAGTACTACGAGGCCGCTGCGGTGGACGGGGCCAACCGCTGGCGACAGTTCTTCAGGGTCACGCTGCCACTGTTGACGCCCGTGGTCTTCTTCAACGTGATCCTGCAGTTCATCCACGCCTTCCAGGCGTTCACCCCCTCCTACATCGTCAGTGGAGGCACGGGGGGCCCGGTCGATTCCACGCTGTTCTACACCCTGTATCTCTACCAGCGCGGCTTCACCCAGTTCCAGATGGGTTACGCGTCCGCCATGGCATGGGTTCTGTTGTTGATCATCGGCGTCTTCACTGCGCTGAACTTCATCGGATCGCGCTACTGGGTCTTCTACGGAGATGAGAAGTGACAATGAGCGAGACCACGATCAAGGCACCGCTGCGCCCGAGGAAGTGGCGTGAGCCCGACCCGGATGCCTCCGTCAGCTCGATGGCCGGCGCGAGGATGTCGCGGTTCCGACGGCTGACCAAGCACCTGGGACTCCTGGCGCTGGCCTTCGTGATGCTCTACCCCGTGTTGTGGATGCTGTTCGCCTCCTTCAAGCCGCAGTCGGAGATCTTCATCAACTCCGGCCTGTTCCCCGAGAGCTGGACCCTGGAGAACTACACCAACGGCTGGAACGCACTCCAGTACGGATTCGGCACCTACTTCCGCAACTCCGCCATCGTCGCCGTCGCCGCCGTGGTGGGCAACCTCTTCTCCTGCTCCCTGGCCGCCTACGCCATCGCCCGGCTGAACTTCCGAGCGTCCCGGTGGATCCTCGCCATCGTCCTGCTGACCATCATGCTGCCCTACCACGTCGTGGTGGTGCCCCAGTACATCGTGTTCTCCTCCATCGGATGGGTCAACACGTTCTGGCCGCTGATCCTGCCCAAGTTCCTGGCCACGGACGCATTCTTCATCTTCCTCATGGTGCAGTTCATCCGTGCCCTGCCCAAGGAACTTGACGAGGCGGCCCGGATCGACGGCTGCGGCCCGTACCGCATCTACTGGAAGATCATCCTGCCCCTGACCACGCCAGCCCTGGCCACCACGGCGATCTTCACCTACATCTGGACGTGGAACGACTTCTTCACGCCCCTGATCTACCTGAACGATCCGGCGACGCACACCGTACCGATCGCGCTGCGCAACTTCCTCGACGCGACGGGCCAGTCATCCTTCGGGTCGCTGTTCGCGATGTCCATCCTGGCCCTGGGACCGATCGTCGGCTTCTTCATCGTGGCCCAGAAGTACCTCGTCGACGGCATCGCCACCACGGGGGTCAAGGGATGACGCCAGCCCTGTGGAGCGGGGCCGGCGGTGTGCCGGACCCGATCGACCTCAGTCACCCCGTGTCGCAGGGACACTTCCGGTGGAGCACCCGGCTCCACCGAAGCGAATCCCTGCAAGAGGGGGGCCTCTTCAACTCCAGCCAGCTCTCGATGCCCGCGCACGCCTTCACCCACGTCGATGCCGCGCTGCACGTCGACGACGCAGGCCGCGCCTTGCACGAATTGGACCTGCGCACCTGGGTGGGCGTGGCGCGGGTGGTGGACCTCACCGAGGTGAAGCCCCGGGAGCCCATCACCGCCGCGCATCTCGAACGCTGCGCCGCGCGCACCCGGCCGGACGAGATCGTGCTGTTGCGCACCGACTGGGACTCGCGACGATCCGTGCAGGACGCGGCCTTCTGGAACGACGCCCCCTGGATGAGCCGGGACGCCGCCGAGTGGCTGCGGGACCGCGAAGTGCGGGCCGTCGGCTTCGACTTTCCCCAGGACGAACCCATCCGCCACGCCGTGGCCGGCGACAAACCCCCCCGGGCTGACTTCGTCACCCATGAGGTGCTGCTGAAGCGCGGCATCGGGCTCATCGAGTACTTGCGTGGACTCGACCGCCTGCCCGAACTGGTCCTCCTGTGTGCCGCGCCCCTGGCGCTTGTCCACGGCGACGGCGCCCCATGCCGTGCCATCGCCCTCCCGCTCCTAGAGTCCACCGCTGATTCCGCATCACCCGAAGAAAGGCAAACATGATCTCCCTGTACGAAGGTCGTCTCACCTC
>CAZPSO010000246.1:0-3797 GCA_964588895.1 uncultured Tessaracoccus sp. | reverse complement strand
TTTCCTGCGTCGTTTTGCTGTCGTCTTTTCCGTGATTTCGCTGATGGTGGTAGGGCTAACTGGACTCATGTCCAACGCACGGGCGCTCAGTCCGGGGGTCTCTTTCGGATCGGTGGACCTGCCCACATGGCAAACCAACAACGTGGTGTGGGGGTTGGCGACCGCCCAGGAGAAGGTCTTCGTCGGGGGCTCTTTTACGCAGCTGCGGCCCCCAACCGGCGCACCTGGTAGTCCTCGGTCTCTGGCTGGTCTGGCGGTGCTTGACGCAGCTACCGGGGAACCAGACGGCTGTCAGTTCACCATCGGGGGCCTGCAACGTCGAGTCCGAACCATCGAAGCGTCCGCCGACGGCAACACGATTTGGATCGGCGGGGAATTCACCTCGGTCAATGGTGTCCCGAGGACCCGACTTGCCTCACTCGACGTCACGAATTGCTCCGTGAGGACGAATTTCAACGTTCCATCGATCACAGCTGAAGTCTTCGACTTGTCGGTGTTCGAGGACACTCTTTACGTCGCCGGTGGTTTCTCCAGTGTTTCTGGTTCTACCCGGCAGTATTTCGCCGCTGTTGACGCCGCCAGCGGGAACCTTCTCCCTTGGACGGCGAACGGTCAAAGCTATCAAGGGGCGGGAGTCAACAAGCGGGGTCGAGCGATCGAAGTGTCGCCTGATGGACTCAAGGTCGTTGTTGGCGGGTACTTTTATTACATCGGCGGGGTGTTCTCGCACTCGATAGCGATCCTCTCTTCGGCCGCATCAGACCAACCTGAGGGCCACCTACTTAAGACCTACCCACAGAATTTCATTCCTGGCAACCCGAACGCCACGAGTTCGAACGCAGAGGCACCGAACGGGACGTCGGCCACCCACGCCATCACGAGCGGACGAGGTGATGGCCGCTTCTACATTGCCAATGAGGGCATCGGCGGGGGAATTTTCGACGGGCGCGCCGCATTCCGCTGGTCGGACGGCGAACAGGTCTGGCGCGACACCTGCTTGGGGGCCACCCAGGACATCATCGAGGACAATGGGACCCTCTACGCCGCCCACCACATCCATGACTGCTCCGGCATCAACGAGGTGCAGGACGGACGGCGCTTCTACCTTTCAGCCCAGAGCACCGAGACCATGGAGCATTACGGATGGAAACCGGACCTCAATGACGGTATCGGCGAGGGCATTGGGCCACGCGCGCTGACTATCGCATCCACCGACGCTCAGCGATATCTGTGGGTGGGCGGTGAGTTCACCCGGGTGAACGGCTCACTGCAACAGGGGCTGACCCGCTTCTCCGATATTTCGGCCGCACCCGGGACTCCCGCGATCGTGCCCACACCGATGAGCAACGGCAGCATCCAGGTCCGTCTCCGCTCTGTCGTGGACAACGACGATTCCCACCTGACGTACCGGGTTTTCCGGAACAACACTCTGGTCTGGGAGGGCGAGGCAGTCTCGCTGTGGTGGAAGCGCCCTCAGGTCACCTATGTGGACTCCAACGTCACCCCCGGTGCGTTGTATACCTACCGGGTGGAGGTCACAGACGGAGTCCACACCCGGACCTCCGGCACGGTCGGAGCCCGAGCCCTGTCGCCTGCGAACGACTACAAGGCGGCAGTCATCGATGACCGGCCAGCCGGCCTCTACTGGGACTCGTCCATGATCGGCGCCTCCACCCAGACGGGATCTGGTTCTTGGGTCCACGATGTCAGTGCGGCAACGCCCGGTGGTGACCTCAAGAACGGAATAGGTATGCGGGGCGTCACTGCGCACCCGGAGGGCGCACTGCCCGGCGACACCACGGGATCGCTCTCCTTCGACGGTGTCGACGACTATGTATGGAATGACCAGATTGCTCCGGCCCCCGACGTCTACAGCATCGAGACATGGTTCCGGACCACCACCACACGCGGAGGCAAGATCATCGGATTCGGTAGTGGCCGGCCTAGGACCGACACCAACGCCACCCAGCTGTCTGGCAGCTACGACCGTCACGTCTACATGCTGGACAACGGCAGGATCAGGTTCGGGGTGTGGACGGGAAGCGCCGCCAGCCTCACGAGCCAACAGGCGTACAACGACGGTGAATGGCACCACGTCGTTGCAACACAGGGTCCCGGCGGCATGACCTTATGGATCGACGGTGAGCGTGTCGGCACGTCTGGCGTCTCCACCGCCCAGCCCTATCACGGCACATGGAGAATTGGCGGGGACAACCTAAGTGGTTGGCCAGATCGCCCGTCGAGCAACTTCTTCGCGGGTCTGATCGACGAAACCGCAATCTACGACTACGTGCTGGACCGGACGCAGATTCTCAACCACGCCGAGCTGGGCGGGAAGACGCCGTCCCACAACGCTTCGCCGGCGGACGCCTACGGTGCCTCTGTCTTCGACAACGATCCAGACTTGTACTGGCGGCTCCAGGACGTCGAGGCCATTGCGCAGGACTCCAGCTTCTTCGGCTTGAACTCGGGGATCTACGGAGTCGGAGTGACCCATCCGGTTGAGGGGGCGCTGGCTGGACACGTGCCCAGCGAATCAAATGGAGCCGCTTCCTTCGCCGGGAACAGCAGTTCCATCGTGGCCACTTCATCGCAACTCTCTCCGCCGAGCAACTATTCGATTCAACTCTGGTTCAAGGCCCCTACAGATGGGCGGGGCAAGCTGGCCGGTTTCGAGAACACGCCCACCGGTAACGGATCCGCCTACGACAAGCACGTCTACATGGCCAATGACGGGCGCCTTGTCTTCGGTACCTACACCGGCTCGGCTCAGACCGTCATCAGTCCGGAGACATACAACGATGATGCCTGGCACATGGTCACCGCCACACAGGACGCTTCAGGGATGAAGTTGTTCGTCGATGGCGCACTGGTAGCCAGCAACGGCGTAAGCGGAGCCGAGACGGGAGCCGGGTACTGGCGAATCGGTGGAGGCAACCTGAACTCGTGGCCGAACCGCCCATCGAATGACTACTTCGCGGGTCAGATCGATGAGTTCGCCGTCTATGCGAGAGCCCTCTCCGCGGAAACGATCCTGGGCCAGTACCAGACCGTTCATGCCGACTCGGAGCCACCAACAGCGCCACAAGAAGTGACGGCCAGCTTCTCCGAGCCTGATGCCATCATCTCCTGGGCCGCTTCGACGGACAACGTCGGCGTAGTCGCCTACACAGTGCACCGTGGGGAGACGCCCGGCTTCGAGATTTCCGCGGACAACGAGGTCGGACGGGTGACTACCGACCTCCAGAACCCATCGTTCCGCGATGAACACCTGTCGACCGGAACCTGGTATTACCGGGTATCGGCCATTGACGGCTCGGGGAATGTCAGCGCAGCGAGTGCGGCCGCCAGCCTCACCGTGGTTGATACGAGCCCCCCGACCACACCTACGGTAACCGCTCAGGTGGAAGGTGACCGGGTCGCCCTCGAATGGCTACCGTCGGAGGACAACACGGGTGTCGCCGGATACCTCGTCTACCGCGGAGACACCCCGGACTTCACAGAGACGACCGGTACAGAACTCGCAACCGTCACGGAGACCTCCTTCGAAGACGTTGATCTTGCTCCCGGCGTGTTTTACTACCGCGTCCTCGCGTTCGACGAGGCCGTCAATACCAGCGAACTTTCCGAAGCCGTCGAAGCAGTGGTGGCGGCGCCGGACATGGAAGCACCCTCCACGCCCACAGGACTGGTGGCCACGGTGCAGGCAGCTGATGTCCAGCTTGCCTGGGCAGCTTCCACCGACAACATCGCGGTGACGGGTTACTCGGTCCACCGTGGCTCCACGGCCGATTTCG
>CAZPSO010000245.1:0-3811 GCA_964588895.1 uncultured Tessaracoccus sp. | reverse complement strand
GCGATCCTCGGCCCCTCGGGAGCTGGCAAATCGACGCTCCTGAGGGTGCTGACAGGCGAGCTCGCACCCATCGCTGGCACCCTCAGCTTCCCCGGCGGGCGCCCTCGCGCCGCCCTGGTCACGCAACAGGCCTGGCTGTTCGACTGGCTTTCGGTCCGGGAGAACATCGAGGCGGGACTGGCGTTCGGGGCCAACGCCGCCGCGCGCCCCGGCAATACCGACCACTGGCTGGAACTGCTCGAGCTCACCGAGATCCAGCACTCCTATCCCGACGAGATCTCCGGCGGGCAGGCGCAACGGACCTCGCTGGCCCGGGCCCTGGCGATCAAGCCCGATTGGCTGCTGTTGGACGAGCCCTTCAGCGCGCTGGACCCGGGGATCCGGGAACAGCTCCAGCAGTGGCTGCGCCGCACCATGGTGGCTGACCACCTGACCAGCATCATCGTCACGCACGACATCGACGAGGCACTGATCCTGGCCGACGAGATCGTGGTGCTCGACGGCCGCGGGGGGATCCGCCGCACGTTCACCAACGACCAGCCCGCCGCCGGGACCGCCGGCGCCCAGGTCCATCCATTGCGGGGCCCCCTGCGCGCCACTTTCGCCCGCGTCGAATGGGAGCCCGGCGACGAGGAGTTCTCCGGACCGGCGCACAGAGGAGCCCACACGTGACCACCACCAGAAGAGATCTCCTCCGGCTCGCCGGACGACTGGGCGCCGCGGGTGCCGTGGCAGGGCTGGGCGGCTACGGCGCCTGGCTCTCGCACCGTCCGGCCACCGCCGGGGCAGCCGACCTGCTCGGACGTGGGCTTCGGATCGGCTACCTCCCCATCACTGATGCCTCCGCCCTGCTGGCCGCCCACCACCACGGCTACCTCCACGAGGCCGGACTGCCCGCCGGGCAGCCCACGCTGTTCCGGTCCTGGGAGGCGCTGGCCCAGGCCTTCGTCGTCGGCGAGGTGGACGTGGTGCACCTGCTGATGCCGTTGGCCATCCAGCTGAAGCTGGCGGCACGGGCACCGGTGAGCGTGGTGGGGTGGGGCCACACGAACGGCTCCGCGGTCACCGTGGCACCCGAGATCACGCAGACGGAGCAGTTGGCGGGGACCACGTTCGCCATCCCGTCCTGGTGGTCGGTGCATTCAGTACTGCTCCAGCGCATCCTCCGTGACGCCGGGCTGAGGGCCGTGGTGCGGCAGTCCCCCGGCCCCGGCACCGTGGAACTGGTGGTGATGCCACCGGCCGAGATGGTCACCGCGCTCGGCGCCGGCACCATCTCCGGCTATGTGGTGGCCGATCCGTTCAATGCTGTGGCCGAGGTGCAGGGCCTGGGGCGGATCCACCGCTTCCTCGGCGACGTGTGGCACGATCACGCGTGCTGCGCGGTGGTGGTCCGCGACGAACTGATCGATACCCACCCCCAAGCGGTTGGGGCCCTCCTGGAAGGGGTGCTCCGCGCCCAGCATTGGCTGGACGGCAACCGGAACGACGCCGCGGGAGTGCTCCACGAGACCTATCTGCCCCAGCCCGTGGGCGCCATCGACAAGGTCTTCACCCGCACCATGGACGAGTACGGCGACGTCACCCGCAATCCCGGCTGGCAGGGGGAGAGGCTCGGGTTCACGCCCTTCCCCCAACCTTCCTACACACGCGAGCTCGCCACCCTGATGCAGCAGACGCTCATCGACGGCGACACCAACTTCCTGTCCCGGATCGACCCGGCAGATGTCCACGGGCTCGTGGTCAACGACACCTTCATCCGCCAGGCCCTGACCAGCCAGGGCCAAACCGTCGTCTTGCGTACCGAGGAGCTTTCTTCATGACCGCATTGGTGAGCACCGCCACCGGCGGTGTACGTTCGCGCATCCCCACTGCCCCCGGCTTCGCTGCCCCCGTGCTGGGCACCGCCGGGACCATCCTTGTCTGGTGGCTGTTGACCGACGTGATCTTCACGTCCCGCCCCATGGTCAGCGACTTTTCACCCGTGAGGGCTCTGGCCGGGCTCGGTGAGCTCGTCAGCGCCGGCACCCTCCTGGATGCGTCGGCCACCAGCGTCTACCGGCTCCTGGTGGGGCTGGGTATCGCAGCCGCCATCGGCCTGGTGGGGGGACTCCTGGTGGGCAGTGTCAGCTGGGTGGACCAGGCCTCCCGGCCCACGACGCTGTTCCTGCGCATGGTCTCGCCCCTGTCGTGGGCGCCCGTGGCGGTGGTGGCCTTCGGCATCGGCAATGCGCCGGTGATCGCACTGGTGGCGGCGGCGGCCGTGTGGCCCATCCTCACCAGTACCGCCGACGGGGTCCGACGCGTCCAGGCCGGTCACCGGGAAGTGGCCAGGGGGCTGGGCGCCACCCGGGTGGAGGTCCTGCGCCAGGTGGTGGTCCCCTCGGTGCAGCCGGCCGCGCTGGCCGGGCTGCGGCTGGCCATCGGCCTGGGTTGGGTGGTGCTGGTGCCTGCCGAGATGCTGGGCGTGACCAGCGGTCTGGGCTACCAAATCCTCAACGCGAAGGACCAGTTCGCCTACCATCACATCACGGCCCTGATCCTGGTGATCGGAACCATCGGCTACGCCCTGGACGTGGTGGCCCGCTGGGCGTTGGCCACCCGAAGGGAACGACGGCGGGAGCGGACGCGGCCTACCGGTGCCCCGGATGCCGTACCAGGTGCTCCGTGATGGCCACGGCGGCGCCCTCCACCGAGCGGAAACCGGGGAAGGGATTGACGTCGACCACCCAGAGCCCCTCTGGGCCCTCCACCACATCCACACCCGCGAGATGGAGATCGAGCGCCGCGGCAGCTGCGAGCGCCAGGTCGCGCAGGGGTGGGGTGACCGGGAAGGGGTGGCCCTCGGTGGTGTGCTCCCCGATCAGGGTCGACGGCTTGAGCAGTCCGAACACGACGTCACCTGCGACGTAAAGCTTCCGGTCCGTTCCATCATGCTGGATCCATTGCTCGACCAGGTAGGGGCCGGGGGCCGGCGGCTCATCGGGCAGCATCTGGTGTGCGGTGGCCGCCATCGCGCTCCCGGGGGGCCATGGGGGGTCGGCGGCCTCCAGGCCCGGTGGGGCGGCGCGTCCCGCCACCACCCCGGAGCCCCGGCCACCGCCGGTGGCCTTGACCACGACCGGTCCACCGCGGGCGAGCTGCAGCACCTCCGGCCACTGGGTCACGCGGCGGGCCGCCGGTGTCGGGATGCCGGCACCGGCCAGGGCGTCGCGCAGCGCGGAGCGGTCGCGGGTCCCCGCCCAGGGGTTGCAGAGCGTCACCCCGAGCTCGCTCAACTCCTGCAGCAGTGGGTGCACTGCCTCCGACAGGCCTCGGTGGAGCACCAGGTCCGCTCCGGCCAGGCCGGGGTGGCTGGTGTCCACCCGCTGGCGGGGCTTGTGCGGCAGCACGGTGCTGGTGGGAATGCCGCTGGCTTCAAGCATGTCCCGGACCTCGGCAATGATGGTGCCGGGTCTGGGGGGTTTGCCCAGGAGCAGCGCCACCCGTGAGGGCGGTCTCATTGCTTGCCCTGCAGCCGTCGTAGCGCCTGGACGGTCTGGTCCAGGTCTGTGGTGGGCCACAGTTCGGGCAGGGACTTGCGCAGGAACGCGCCGTAGCGCTTGGTGACGATGCGGGGGTCCAGAATCGCCACCACCCCCCTGTCGGTGACCCTGCGGATGAGCCGGCCCGTACCCTGCGCCAGGAGCAGCGCGGCGTGGGTGGCAGCCACCGACATGAAACCGTTGCCACCAGCATCGTCCACCGCCTTCTTGCGCGCCTGCATCAGGGGGTCGTCGGGGCGCGGGAACGGGATCTTGTCGATGATGAC
>CAZPSO010000244.1:0-3831 GCA_964588895.1 uncultured Tessaracoccus sp. | reverse complement strand
GTGAACCGGATCGTTGCCGATGTCCGGGGCAGGTGTTGCAGGACCTCCCCACCGGCTCAACCCGTAACGCTGCCACACCTCTTCGAGCCACCGCGGCGGTCGACGGTGGAAGACCCACGCCGGTACCCCACAAGCCGCAGCCTCGAGCAGGCCTATGGAGAAGGCCGCCACCACAGGTCGCTCCGGCGGCACTGTGGGAGCGGAGGTCTCAATGTCCATTCCCATCCGGCGCCAGATTGCCTGCTGGGCGAGGGACAGCCGGTCGCGTTCGCTCGGGCCCGGACGGTAGCGGGCGCCGCTCCGGCGCCAGAATTCCGTCACTGACCGTGTCATCGCCAGCCACGGAAGTGCCGGGTCGTGCATCTGACCCAGGAAGACGGGAGTGATGAATCGGCTGATGTGGGGGGCCGGCTGGGCTGCGGCGGCGGCCAGCGCCGGGGACCCCACCGTGAGGGTGACCAGGTCCCGGCGTCCCTTCCGCAGGAAGGCGCCGTCAGCCTCCGACCAGACCAGAACCGTGGAGCGTGGTGGCGGGGGTGGCGAGAAGGGGGTGAGGAGGTCTTTCTGGATGACCAGCTCCCGCCAGCCGTGGAGGCGAGCCATCTTGTGGGCCCACGTGCCCACGGCCAGGTGATGCCCGAACGTGGTGAGCGTCCCAATGGGATCCAGATCCACCTCGTCTGCCGCCAACCTGCGCCAACCGTCACCCGGCAGGTGCAGCGACACACCCCGTGGCTGGACGACCAGTGCCGGCGCCCCCGGATCGCGAAGTAGTGGCGCGAGCAGGCAGTGGTGGGTGGCGGGGGAGGCGGAGTCGCAAGCGGCCAGCAGTCTGGGCTCGCTGCCCCGGATCCACCACTCCATGTCCGGATACGTGGCATGGAGATCGCGGGCAACATCGGGGCGCTTGTCGCCGCCGCTCCGCAAACGCATGCGGGACGCTCGCCAGTGCCGCCACGATTCCAGGTCGGTGAACCTCAGGCCCATAGGGACGCAATCTTCCTTGCTCGATGGGTGAACGTGTGTTCGGCCAGTACACGTTGGCGGCCGGCCTCACGGATGGTGTCACCCCAGCGGTCGTCCCGGATGGCCCGTTGGCAGAGCTCGACGAGTTCCTCCGCCGTGTGGAAGACGAGAACCTCGCGCCCTGGCTCAAGAAGCGGCTGGACATCCTCGCGGTCGATGAGCTGGACCCCGCCCGAACCGGGGATCTCGAAGGTGCGGAGGTTGAAGCCATCCTGGTTCTCGTGGATGTTGATGGCGGCAGGCGCGCCCGCCGCCACCTCGTACGCCGCAGGCCGCTGGAGCTCCCGAACCGCCGGCACCTTCGGGTGCGCCCCCCGCCTCCGGAGCATCTGGCCGGTCCCCCGACGCCAGGTGTTTCCCACTGCGAGGACCGGAACGCCCACGGCTGCCGCACTGGAGAGGAGCTGTTCACGGTGCGGGGAGCGTGTGCCGAGGAAGACCGCCTGGGGTGTGTGACGGGCGCGGGCGGGCACCATCGTGTGGTCGAAGGCGGTGGGCACGTGGATGCAGGGTATCCCCTGCTCGGCGAGGGCCTGCGCGTCTTGGGAGGAGTAGCTGATCAGGTGTTCGAAGCGCTGCAGCACGGCGTCGGTGTGGTTCCGTCTGCGGATCTCGTCCCAGAGCCAAAGGTAGGTGGTGGCGCCGACATCATCGAGGGCGTCCAGCACCAGCGTTTCAAGACCGACGCCCCGGATGACGAGGGCGATGTCGGGTCGGTAGTCGCGCACCGCGTCGGCGGTGGGATGGGTGGGTGGCGAGGGAGCGCGGAGATGGCGACCGAGCCGGCCGGTCAGGCCCCGGGTGACCCTGGTCCTCAGACGAGTGGGGAACGCATCGGCACGGTCGTACTCGTGGACCAGCACGTGGTGCCCCTGGGCGCTGAAGCCCCGTGCCACGGACTGGCCGTACCCGTGGGCCGCGGGGGCGAGCAGCAGGATGCGGGGCGACATGCCCCCATCCTTGCCCAACTCCGGATGCCGACGCCGAGCATCCCGCGTTCCGGGAGGTCCAGGAGCCGGTCCGCGCGCGGATGACGGTGCGATAACGACCCGATCGGTCGGACGTGGGTGGACGGTCGCGGAACTAGACTGGCGGCCATGAAGACCCCTGCCTTGCGGGCGATTGCACTCGTGGCGCCGGTACTGGCGCTGACGGGTTGTGGCGGCGGGGTCTCCACGCCCACCACCACGCCTCCGACCACCACGGCGGCGCCGAGCCCGACCTCCGCAACCCCCTCACAGGGGGCCCCGACCAGCCAACCGACGCCCTCGCCAGCACCCTCGACACCGCTCGAGCAACGAGATGACGTGAACGGGGTCACCACCTTCGACCTGGCGGAGATGCCGGAATACCTCGTCGACCTGCATCGCACTGACAACCGTGCCGTGCTGGAGGAGCATCGCGCGGTGGTGGACTACACGGGCCAGGCAGGCAACATCAAACTTGGCTACGCCGCCTATTTCGTCGAGATCTCCGAAGGTCAGTTCGTCCCGGTCCGGGACCGCACCGACGAGCACTACCTGACCGCGTTACAGGACTCGGTGGAGCAGTTCGAGGCGGAGGGACGGCAGGTGGTGCAATCGCAGCCCCAACTCGGCGGGGTCGACTGGGACTGCGCGGAGATGGCCCGTGACGACGCCTTTGAGCGGGACATGGCAGTGTGCCGGTCGGTGATGTACGGCCGGGTGATCTCCGCCACGCTGATCGTCCACCATGACCCTGACGGCGCGGAGCTCAACCACAAGGTCGGCCTCTACCTGGGCCAGTTGGGCGAGGCGCTGCTCTCGATTTCCTGAGGCGGAGGCGATCGCTACTCGGATGTGAACCTGATCGCGGAACGATGAAGGCTCAGATGGTCACCGCGAACGCGACCGCGATGAAGGCCGTGACTGCGGCGGGAGCGATGGCGGCGACGAATGGCGTGCGACGTGGTGGAAAGAGCCAGGACAGCGCCGGCCCAATGGTGGCCAACCCCGCGGCGCCGATCAGGACACCGCCGAGGAGGTAGGCCACGCCGTAGTGGACACCCTGGATGACGATCCACCCCAGGTAGCCCGCCACGCTCACCAGCAGCACACCCCACACGGCGGCGAGCAGCACCAACATCCAGGCCCACCACGGGGCCCAGCGCTCGCCTTTCGGATCCATACACCAACCCTAGGGGGTGGCGCTTGCTGCGATGCCGATCGGGCGGGATGCATTCCTGCTCGTCAGGACATGAATGTGGCCCGCCCCAGACAGGGGCGGGCCACACCAGTGCAGCGATCAGGCGTTCAGGCGCTTCTCCAGCACCTCGAGCAGGTCGATGGCCGCCTCCGGGATGATGGTGCCCGGCGGGTAGATGGCGTCGGCGCCGTTCTGGCGCAACTCATCGAAGTCCTGGCTGGGAATCACCCCACCCACCACGATCATCAGGTCGTCTCGGCCCAGCTTGTCCAGCTCCTCGCGCAGCGCGGGCACCAGCGTCAGGTGCCCGGCGGCCAATGAGGAGACGCCCACCACGTGTACGTCGGACTCCACCGCCTGCCGGGCCACCTCCTCCGGGGTCTGGAACAGGGGACCGACGTCGACGTCCATGCCCAGGTCGGCATACGCCGTCGCGATCACCTTCTGGCCGCGGTCGTGACCGTCCTGGCCCATCTTGGCGATCAGGATGCGCGGACGACGGCCCTCGTTCTTCTCGAACGCCTCCACCATCTGGCGTGCCTTGTGAACGGTTTCGGTGTTGCCGGATTCGGTGTTGTACACACCAGAGATGGTACGGATTTGCGCGGTGTAGCGCCCGTAGACCTTCTCCAGGGCGTC
>CAZPSO010000243.1:0-3838 GCA_964588895.1 uncultured Tessaracoccus sp. | reverse complement strand
CCTTGACCCCCAGTCAAGTGCGCTACCAAGCTGCGCTACAGCCCGCCGTTGTCCACTGACAACTTGGACAGCTTAGCGAGGAAAGCGGAATACTGCACATCGAGTTGGTCGGTCGCTACGGGGGCTGGGCGATCAGCCGGGAACCCCTGGGACTGGTGAGGTACTCGTATCCGAGAGGTGACTTCCAGCGCAGAGTGTGGTCGTCGTGCCAGTCCATGATCCAGGTGCCGCGGGTCTTGGCTCGGTGGGCCCGCCGGCTCAAGGGAACGAGGCTGTGGGGGCCGGTCTGGCCCGGCCCCAGGTGCTGGCGCCATGACCGGACGTGGTCCTTGTCCAGATGCCGCGCGGCCAAGCCCGAGAACGGGAAGCTGTCAGCGGGGTTGCGCAGGACGACAGCGTCCCTCATGGGTTCCGGTATCTCGTAGCTGTCCACGGGCGTGATGCCGGCGAGGTCGATGACGGGACTGATGGTGACGTTGGTGCCCCGCAGGAACTCCGGGAGACTCTCGACGGTGAGAGGCCCAATCCCTTCGATGCGCGCGACGCCGTCCTCCACGCTGCTCATGGCAGCGTCGGAGAGATGGATGTAGACGATGGATCGACGCTTCACCGTCGGCTTGCCCAGCACCTCGCCGCTGAGCCACAGGGCGGCCTGGTTCGGATCGGCCAGCAGGCCGAACGCGGCCGCGCGGCGCTCATCCCGGGTGCGTTCGTCGCCGAGTTCTGCCATGCGTTGAGCCATCTCCTCGACGGTGCACTCGAGTGCGTGGGCGTCGGAGCCGGCGATCTGTCCCCAGACGCTGGCAGAGCCATGCTCGTGGTGGCCGAACCCGACATAGCGAGCCCTGCGTCTTTCGCGTTCCTTGCGGGCGACAGCATCCGGGTCCGCCTGTGCAATGAGTCCCTTCACAAGACGCTGGAGGCGGGGGAAGGACACCAGGCCGAGCTTCTTGCAGATCCTCTCGTCCACCCAATCCGCAGCGATGGGAGGCAGTTCGAGGCACATGTCCGTCAGGCGGTCCGCCTCCCAGCGACGGATCCGCCCCTCGCAAAACGCTTCCCACAGCCTGGGGTGGCGGTAGCGCAGGTTCAGTACGGACAGCACCATGTGCCCGGCTGCCGACTCCGACATTCCCAGTGCTGCTCCCACTTCTAGTCTCAGGAACTCGGAGACCTCCGGAATGCCCATGGCTGCGTAAGCGTTGGTCTTGTCCGCGAGGTGCTCGAGGAAATCATCCTCGTCGAACTTGTAATGCGCAGCCATCTCCACCAGGCCCCGTGCCACCTGGACTTCGGCAGCGCGCATCATGGCCACTCCGTCGAGGACTTCGGCGAGAGCCTCCTGGGAGAGGCGCTTGGATTCTTCCTGCATGACTCCATCCTCCCAGCCACCACTGACACTTTCAAACACCCGTTCGGATCTATGGAGAACCCGGGCTATTCGGCGGCAAACCATGCCCGGTGGTCTCGACACAGAGCAGGGTCAGATGGTGTCCTGAGACTGCAAGGGAGGAGAGCGATGACGCACGAAATCATGTTCACCGATGACGATCCGTTCCTGGAGCGCATCCGTCAGCTCGCCCGCTCCTTTCCGGGCACTGGAGAGCGGATCTCCCACGGCAGGCCGGTGTTCTTCACCCGGAAGGTCTTCGCCTACTACGCCATGGTCGCCAAGGTCGACGGCGCATGGGTGCAACACCCGCAGTCGGTCTGCCTGTTCCTCCCCGAGGACGAGCGGCTTGCGGTGCGCGACCTCCCCCACTGCTGGTTCCCCGCCTACATCGGACCCTTCGGCTGGCTGGGCTTCGACTTGACACACGACACTGATTGGGAGGAGATCTCGGAGATGTTCGACGACTCGTACCGGATGACCGCCCCGCAGAGAATGGTCAGGGAACTCGACGCGCGAGCAGGGTGAGCGATGTCACACAATCCGGATCCCGAGCGTTCCAAGGTGAGCTGCTCCACAGAAACTCAATGACCGGAGGACCCAACTCCAACCCGTCGGACAAGGCGGTATTCGAGGCCCGGGCGCCCTTGAGGCGCAAGGAAATGGCACGCCAGATCTCCGAAGCCACCACTGACGCGACGTGTAACCGCCGCCTGGCCAAGGTGCTGGACCAGCTCGGCTAGTCCTTCTTCTTCTTCTTCTTTGTCTCGCTTCGGACGATGACGAGTGGCACTTCTGCGTGGTGGGCGAGCTGGGTGCTCACCGAGCCCAGGACCAGTCTGCGGAACGGGCCGAGGCCCCGCGCACTGACCACCAGCATGTCGGCGCCCTTCGAGTGCTCCACGAGCGCGTGTGAGGCACTGGAATCCAGCAGCGGGAATGTCTTGACGCGTACGCCGGCGTCCACTTCCGAACGGAAACTCTCCAGCGTCCGCTTCGCCATCTCATGCGCCCCGGCCATGACGCGCTCCACGTCCTCCACACGGCCGACTGGTTCGTGCGTGAACGGCGCCTCGTAGACGTGCACCAGTTCGAGCGTCGCCCCGTGCAGCTTCGCTTCTTCCGCCGCCCAGTCGAGGGCCTTCTTCGAACCCTTCGAACCATCGATCCCGACAACTATCCTGGCCATGAGCTTCCTCCCGTTCCATCGCCCCGACCGGGACCTCCAGCCGGGACCGCCCTACTACCCATTGTAGGAGAATCGCCGGTGGGCCGGGCGGAGGGTTCAGTCGCGGTCCTTGCGCTTGGCCCGGGCGCGGACCTCGATGTGAATGGGAGAGCCGGAGAAGCCGAAGTCTTCGCGCAGCCGCCGCTCCACGAAGCGGACGTACTGCGGATCGAGCTGGCCACTGGTGAACAGCACGAAGGTGGGCGGACAGTTCTGCGCCTGGGTGGCGAACAGGATGCGGGGCTGCTTGCCGCTGCGTACCGGGTGCGGATGAGAGGCGGCGATGCGCCCCAGGAAGGCGTTCAGCTTGCCGGTGGACACGCGCGTCTCCCAGCCGTCGGCTGCCTCCTCGATGACCTTGGCCATCTTGTCGACGTTGCGGCCCGTCAACGCCGATATGTTGATCCTCGGCGCCCACGCGAAGGCCACCAGGTCACGTTCGATCTCCCGCTCCAGGTAGCGGCGGCGTTCCTCATCGGTCAGATCCCACTTGTTGAACGCGATCACCAACGCCCGGCCGGACTCCTCCACATTGCTCAGGATTCGCAGGTCCTGGTCGGTCAGCGGCTCGGCGGCGTCGATCACCATCACACACACCTGGGCCCGTTCGATGGCGGTCTGGGTGCGCAGGCTGGCGTAGTACTCGTGCCCTGAGGCCTCCTTGACCCGGCGGCGGATGCCGGCGGTGTCGATCAGGTTGTAGATCTGACCACCGATCTCGACGATCTCGTCCACGGGATCCACCGTGGTGCCGGAGATCTCCGAGACCACGACGCGCTGCTGGTCCGCCAGCTTGTTGAGCAGGGAGGACTTGCCCACGTTGGGTTTGCCGACAATGGCGACGCGGCGGGGCCCTGCCTCCTCGATGAAAGTTTCCCGGGGTGCCTCCGGCAGGATGTCGAGCAGGGCATCGAGCAGGTCACCGGATCCGCGGCCATGCAGTGCCGAGACGGTATACGGCTCCCCCAGCCCCAGGTTCCACATGGTGGCGGCCATGGCCTCGTGGCGCTGGTCGTCCACCTTGTTGGCAGCCAACAACACCGGCTTGTTCGAACGGCGCAGGATGCGCACCACGGCTTCGTCCTCGTCCACGGTGCCAACGGTGGCGTCCACCACGAACAGCACCGCGTCCGCCATGGAGATGGCCAGCTCTGCCTGTTCTGCGATCTGCAGGGCCATGCCCCTGGCGTCCGATATCCACCCGCCGGTGTCGACGAGGA
>CAZPSO010000242.1:0-3839 GCA_964588895.1 uncultured Tessaracoccus sp. | reverse complement strand
GAGAAGATTGGTGTCATGTTAGGCTCGCCGGAGACCACCACAGGTGGCCGCGCGCTCAAGTTCTACTCCTCGGTGCGGCTCGACGTCCGCAGGATCGAGACCCTCAAGGACGGCACGGACATGGTGGGCAACCGCACGCGTGTCAAGGTGGTCAAGAACAAGGTGGCGTCGCCGTTCAAGCAGGCCGAGTTCGACATCATTTACGGGGAAGGCATCTCCCGCGAGGGCAGCCTGATCGACATGGGGGTGGAAGCCGGCATCGTCCGCAAGGCAGGGGCGTGGTTCACCTACGAGGCCGATCAACTCGGCCAGGGCAAGGAGAACGCCCGCAAGTTCCTCAAGAACAACCCCGATGTGGCAGCCGAGATCGAGCGCCGGATCCGGCAGCATCTGGGCATCGACGCCATCGAGTCAACGGAAAAGATCGATCCCGAAACCGGAGAAGTGATTGACTTCTGAGCCGCAGCCGGCCAGTCGTCTTGAGCAGCTTGAAGTTGCCAGACGGATCGCGCTGAAACAGCTGGAGTCGCGGCAGCGCACGGAAGAGGAACTCCGTCGTGCGCTGGCCAAGCGCAACACGCCCGAAGACGTCATCGACGAGCTGATGACGCGATTCAAGGATGTCCGGCTCGTCGACGACCATGCGTTCGCCGTTGCGCTGGCCAACACCCGGGTGAGCGTTCAGCGCAGGGGGGCAGCGCGGATCCGCCAAGAACTGCGTGAAAAGGGAGTTCCGCAGGACATCGCGGAGGAAGCCATCCGGGGCATTGACGCTCAGGACGAGTACGACGCGGCGCTCACGTTCGCCCTCAAGCGTGCGTCCACCATGCGCACTCTTGAACACCTCGTCGCCAAGCGCAGGCTGTATGGTGCACTGGCGCGCAGAGGATTTTCCGCCGACGTGGTACGAAGGGCGGTGGAGACCGCGCTGGACGAGGAAGGGTGAAACCATGGAGTGGGCAGGTTGGGCAGTGGCTGGGGTGCTGCTCGTGGTCGTGGTCCTGCTCGTGTTGTGGCATCAGCGCACCCGCCGGGACGCCGAGGAAGAAGGCGCCAACACCTTTGCCGAGGCCGAGGAACGTATTGCGCAGCAGCGAACAGAGTTGCGTGAACTGCGCGCCGACCACGAACGCCGTGAGTCCCGCCTCCATGACCGCGAGGATCGCGTCACTGCTGACGCCGAAGGACTCCTCGTGCGCCAGCAGCGCATCGATACGCTGCGCACAGAACTCAAGAACCAGCGGACCGAGCTTGAAGTTGACCGGGAGCGCCTCACGGAGGAGCTGGAACGGATCGCGGGGCTGACGCATGACGCTGCCCACGCCGAGGTGATGGCCAAGGCGGAGCACGAGGCCCGCCGCCAGGCCACCACCGTGGCCCGTGACATTGAGGAATCTGCTCGTAGGAACGCCACCCGCAGCGCCCAGGCAATCATTGCCACAGCCATCGAGAGGTGCGCTGCCGAGCAGACCGCGGAATCGGTGGTGGCCTCCGTCCATCTCCCCTCGGATGACATGAAGGGGCGCGTGATCGGCCGCGAGGGGCGCAACATCCGGGCCTTCGAGCAGATCACGGGCGTCAACATGGTCATCGACGACACCCCGGAGACCGTACTCCTGTCGTGCTTCGACCCGGTGCGACGCGAGACCGCCCGCCTGACGCTGGTGGATCTCGTGGCCGATGGCCGCATTCACCCCGCCCGCATCGAAGAGGTCCACGCCCGCAGCGCTCGTTCCATGGATGACCAGTTGCTCAAGCACGCCGATGCGGCGCTGGCGGACGTCGGCATCACCGATATCCATGAGGGCCTGCTGCCCCACCTGGGGGCTCTGGCCTTCCGCACCTCCTATGGCCAAAATGTGCTGCGCCACCTCGTCGAATCAGCCCACATAGCGGCCATCATCGCTGCCGAGCTCGGTGTCGACGCCGCCACCTCCAAGAGGGCCGCGTTCCTCCATGACATCGGCAAGGCCCTGACCCACGAGCACGAGGGCCCGCATGCGCTGGTCGGCGCCGATCTGCTCCGGCGCCACGGTGAGCACGAGGACATCGTGCATGCCGTGGCCGCCCACCACAACGAGGTGGAACCCGTCACCGTGGAGGCCGTCGTGGTCCAGGCCTCTGATGCGATCTCCGGCTCCCGGCCCGGCGCCCGCCGCGAGTCGATCCAGGCCTACGTGCAGCGGATGACCGACATCGAGAACCTGGCCCGCTCACACCCCGGGGTGGAGCGCGTCTACGCCATGCAGGCAGGACGTGACGTGCGCATCATGGTGGCCCCGGAACAGGTGGACGACCTCGAGGCACAGGCGCTGGCACACGACATAGCCCGACAGGTGGAGACCGAGATGACCTACCCCGGGCAGGTGAAGATCACCGTCATCCGGGAGTCGAGGGCAACCGCTACGGCGCAGTGACGCCGACGCCCCAGCGGCAGCCGATGCTCGCCCCGGGGTCCACCATGATGCCGCTGGTATGCGTCGGGCCATGGTTGAAGGCGTCTGGCCCACAGGTCATGGGTTCGATCGCGATCGCGGCGCGACTGGGATCGGTGAACAGCTGAAGCCAGTCGCAGCCTCCGGCGTCGAAGACCCTGACGCCGTGTTCGGGTCCCTGGACCACCACTTCCCACCCCGGGGTGGCAGGAGCCGTGAAGGCCGTGTCGAGCGTGGTTTCGCCCACCGGTCGCGCCTCGCGGAAGTCGTGCTCCGGGGTGACGGCGGCCACCTCCTCGGGCAGCAGGCGTTCGTCCACCAGCAACTCCCTGCCGAAGGGCACCTGCAGTGTGGAGTTAGTCAGCGGGAACGCGAAGTAGGGGTGGGCACCGTAGCCGCACGGGATGGGTGTGGCGCCCTTGTTGGTGGCCAGGAACTCCACCGTGAGGCCCTCGTCGGACAACGAGTGGACCAGCTCCACCTCCAGGGTGCCCGGCCAGCCTTCCTCGGGGGGCAGTTCGAGCCGCTGTCGCACCCGTGCACCATCCTGGCCGACGACGTCCCAAGTCTTGTCCGTGGCGAGCCCATGCAGGGCGGTGTTGCGGTCGGGCTCATTGATGGGCATCTGGTGGACCACGCCATTCAGTTCCCAGCGCCCGTCACGGATGCGGTTGGGCCAGGGCACCAGCTGGGCCCCCTGCGAGTTGCGCGGCGCCTCATCTTCGTCGAAGGTCCACAACAACTCCCTGCCCCGGTGCTTCAGGCTGCGAAGGTGCGCACCCACCTGGGTGACGGTGGCCTCCCAGTGGCCGTGGACGATGTCGAACTGCTGACCTGTTGGGTTGCCCATGACCACCACACTAGGGGGTGGGGTTTCGCTGCGGAGCGCCGAGGCAACTAAAGTGAGTCGGACCATGAACGCACGCACCTACAACGTCATCACCTACGGCTGCCAGATGAACGTCCACGACTCCGAACGGATTAGCGGCCTGCTTGAGGACGCCGGGCTGGCCCGCGTGGCCCAGGACCCCGGCGCGCCCATGGGCGGCGGAGCCGACGTGGTGGTGTTCAACACCTGCGCCGTCCGCGAGAACGCCGACAACAGGCTCTACGGCAACCTCGGCCACATGGCGAGGGTCAAGGAGGAACACCCGGGCATGCAGATCGCGGTGGGGGGCTGCATGGCCCAGAAGGACCGCGACCTGATCGTCAGGAAGGCCCCCTGGGTGGACGTCGTGTTCGGCACCCACAACGTCGGTGCGCTGCCCCGCCTGCTGGAGCGGGCCCGCATCGAGCGGGAGGCCCAGGTGGAGATCGTCGAGGCACTGGAGACGTTCCCCTCCAACCTGCCCAGCCGGCGCGAGTCCCCCTATTCGGCCTGGGTGTCGGTCTCGGTGGGCTGCA
>CAZPSO010000241.1:0-3902 GCA_964588895.1 uncultured Tessaracoccus sp. | reverse complement strand
TTCCTGATGAAGAAGAACAAGATCACCGAGTACGACGGATGGGGCACCTTCACCGACGCCAAGACCATCTCCCTGGAGAAGGAAGACGGCTCCAGCGTCGAGATCAAGGGCGAGAACATCATCATCGCCGTGGGCGCGGTGACCCGGATGCTGCCCGGGACGAAGGTCTCCGACAACGTCGTCACGTACGAGGAGCAAATCCTCGACGACAGCCTGCCGGACTCGGTCATCATCGGCGGCTCAGGCGCCATCGGCACCGAGTTTGCATACGTGTTGAACAGCTACGGGGTGGACGTCACCATCGTGGAGTTCCTGGACCGCATGGTGCCGACGGAGGACGCGGAGATCTCCAAGGAACTCGCCAAGGCCTACAAGAAGCTTGGCATCAAGGTCATGGTGGGCACCAAGGTGGAGGGCATCGAGGACACGGGCTCCGGAGTCAAGGTCACCGTCAGTCCAGCCCAGGGCGGCGAGAGTTCGGTGCTCGAGGCCGACAGGTTCCTCTCCGCCATCGGCTTCGCCCCGCGCACCGAGGGCTACGGACTCGAAAACACCGGCGTCGAGCTGACCGACCGGGGCGCCATCGCCATTGACGAGTACATGCGTACCAGCGTCGACGGCGTCTACGCCATCGGTGACGTCACCGCGAAGATGATGCTGGCCCACCTGGCTGAGAAGCAGGGCGTCGTGGCCGCGGAGGCCATCGCCGGTGAAGAGACCCACCCCATCAATTACGACATGGTGCCGCGCGCCACCTACTGCCAACCGCAGGTTGCCTCCTTCGGTTACACCGAGGCGCAGGCCAAGGAGAAGGGCTTTGAGGTCAAGGTGGCCAAGTTCCCCTTCGCCGCCAACGGCAAGGCATGGGGACTCGGGGATGCCACCGGTTTCGTCAAGCTGGTGGCGGATTCCCGGTACAACGAAATCCTTGGCGTTCACATGATTGGTCCTGATGTCACGGAACTGCTGCCCGAGCTGACTCTGGCGCAGGCCTATGACCTGACCACCGACGAAGTGGCCAACAACATCCATGCCCACCCGACGTTGTCGGAGGCTCTCAAGGAGGCTGCCCACGGCATCGGCGGGCACTTCATCAACTTCTGATCCCCTCGGGAATGTGAAGGGCCGCCACGGGAAAACCCGCGGCGGCCCTTCATCAGTAGACGGAGACTGGCCCGTTAGAACACCCTGTAACGCCTGCCACCGATGGGGACAAGGTTCAGGATGAGTCCGATGACGATCAGGATGATCCCGATCGTGATCAGGATCGAAATGGATGCCAACCAGCCAATGAGGGCAAGGATGATGCCAAGGACGATCATATGGCGCTCCTATCTTCTGTGTGAGGGTGCTAACGATTAGCTCTCGACCCCCAGCCTAGGGGCATGCAGGGCGCATACACAGGATTTCGGGCAAAAAATAGGCCAACTTTTTGTTTTGAGTTCAACCAACTCAGAGGGCCCCGCTGCCGGAGTAGCCTCGGAGTGGAGGAGGCAGCGCGCATGAGTGGTCGACTGGATTCATGGCTGTGGGCGGTCAGGCTGTACAAGACACGGTCCATGGCCACGGTGGCCTGCCGTGGTGGCCATGTGCGGGTCAATGGCAATCCTGCCAAGCCCGCCCAGAGCCTGAAGGTGGGTGACCGGGTCACAGTGCGCCAACCCGGTTGGGAGCGCAGCTTCGAGATAGTACAGATCATCAGCAAACGGGTCAGTGCTCCGGAGGCGCAGAAGTGCTACGTCGATCACTCTCCACCCCGGCCCGAGTACCTGGCCCACGCCACGGGACGCCGCGACCGGGGCGCCGGGCGCCCCACGAAGAAGGAACGCAGGGCCATCGACGCGCTGCGGGGTCGTCCTTCGGAGTAAGTGATCGGCGCAGGTCAGCCCGGGGGACATGGCGCTCACGCCTGGCGATATCGCCCCCGCGCGATGAACGCGCCGACCGTGAGGACGACTGTGCCGAGGATGCCCCATTGGAAGCCGGTGGGGTAGTCACCGGTACCCGCGAACATGCCCCCGGCGGCCGTCCCCGCGGAGCTTCCGAGGAACAGGAAGGCGGCGAACAGGCTGATCACCGACGCCCGCACCTCCGGGAGTACCTGGGTGGCCCAGTGCTGCATGCTCGAGTGCATGAACGCCCAGGCACCGGCCAGGAAGGTGGAGCCCAGGAGGACACCCAGGATCCACTGGTCGAGGCTGAGCGCCACATAGGCCCCGATCCCCATCACTGCGCCGGTGGCGATCAACCGGTCGATCTTCACACGAGCGGAGATGCGTTTTACCGCGGCGGCGAAGAAGATGACCGCCACACCGTAGCTCGCCGTCACCAGCCCCGAGGTGGACGTCGTCATCCCGCCCTCCTGCAGCACCGTCGGAAGAAAGTTGAGCACACCCAGGAACAGGACGCCTTCGCCGAAGGCAAGGAGCAGCACGATCCAGGTCCAGCCATGCGACAGTGCGGTGGCCAGAGGCTGCCAGAACCGCACGTTCGGGCGGAGGTCGGGCCGGTGATCGGGGAGTCGAACGAGCACGAATGACATCACCAACACCAGGGCTGCTGTCAGGACGAAGACCCAGCGCCAGCCCACCAGGCCACCCACCACGCCGGAGATCAGGGTTGCCGAAGCCATGCCGAACGCTGTGGCCGCCATGATGTCGGTCAGGGGCCCATGGCGCCTCCCCACCGGAATCCTGTCACCCACCCAGATCAGGGCACCGGGCACGACACCTGCGAAGGCACCCCCTGCGGCGAGCCGTGCCAGCGCAAGCACGCCGATGTTGGGCGCGAGGACCGTCATGATGGAGGCCGCGCCCGCGATCGCCATGGCCAGCGAGACCGTGCGGAGCCGTCCCAGCCTGTCGGAGACGAGGCCCCACACCACCTGCATCAGGCCGTAGGCGACGAGGTAGACGGTGACGATGGTGGTGATGGTGGGCAGGGACACGTCGAAGTCGCGGGCCATCAGCAGCAGGAGGGGGGCGATGGAAATGCGGTCGAAGGAGCTCATGAAGACGGCGACGCGCAGGAACGCAAGCGGGCGCTTTTCCCCGGGGTCCATGCGTTCCTCTCCTCTGCCCCGCCGCTCAGCGCGCGGAAGGCGTTGACGGGCCCATCATGGCGGACTGCCCGTCGTGGCGGGCGGGTTGCCCATAGGGTGGTGCCATGATCCTGCCGGCAACCCGCGTCACGCACCCGTCCACATCGCCCTCCATCCGCTGGGGCATCCTGGCGCCGGGAGGTATTGCACGCGGGTTCGCCGATGCGCTGCGCAAGCACTCGCGTCAGGAAATCGTCGCCGTCGGATCCCGCTCGGCCGAGCGGTCCGCGGAGTTCGCGAAGCAGTTTTCGATCCAGACCAGCTACGGTTCCTACGAGCAACTCGTGGCCGACGACACCGTCGATGCGGTCTACGTCGCCTCCCCGCACAGTCACCACGCCGAACAGGCCCTCCTGGCCATCGAGGCGGGCAAGCACGTGCTGGTGGAGAAGGCTTTCACACCGACCTCCGCCGAGGCGCGTCGGGTCGTGGAAGCGGCCCGGGCGGCCGACGTCACGCTGATGGAGGCCATGTGGTCCCGGTTCCTGCCGCACTACGACGTGATCCGCCAACTGCTGGCCGACGGTGCCCTCGGCGAGGTGGAGGCCCTGGTGGCGGACCACGGCCAGTGGTTTGCTTTCGATCCTCAGTTCCGCCTGTTCAACCCGGATCTCGCCGGGGGAGCGATGCTGGATCTGGGCGTCTACCCGGTTTCCTTCGCCTCATTCGTCCTCGGCACGCCCGGACGGATCCTGGCCACGGGCACCCCCGCCGAAACCGGCGTCGACCGGCAGGTCTCGCTGGTGCTCGAGGGCTTCGACTCCCACCCGCAGGCCCAGGCGCTGGTGAACACCACGCTGGC
>CAZPSO010000240.1:0-3928 GCA_964588895.1 uncultured Tessaracoccus sp. | reverse complement strand
TGTCCTCGATGATCCAGCCCTTGGCCCAGTTGGGGCCCACCATGCCCGGCTGGTCAGCGGTCGGCGGGACCCAGGGGGTGGCCGCGTGGCGGAACTCGAAGCCGCGCACGGTGATGTAGTCGACGTGGTTGGCCTCCGGGTAGAAGACCGAGCGGCGCACGTTGATCTCCACGAGCTCCTCGCGCGGATCCGCGTCGCCGAAGTTGGCGGTGATGACGGTGTGCTCGGCGGAGACCTCGGCGTGCCACACCTTGCGGCTCGGCGCGTCGGTGCCGGATTGGGGAACTCCCGTCCAGTCGTCCACCAGCACCTCCTGCGGCCCGGGATCCTCCACCAGTGCAGTGGAGGAGACCTCCAGCAGCGCCTCGCCGTCCAGGTAGACCTCGCCTAGGTGCAGGTCGGGCTCATCCGCGGCGGGGCGGAGCAGCCAGTCGCCCTCGATCTTCTCGGCGAACGGGTTGAAATGGTTGAACAGCGTGTTGTCGATCTTCGTGCGCCAGGTGCCCGCACCTGCGGGCTCCCAGTCGGCGACGACTTCGGATCCGGTCAGCACGACGTGCTCGCCGGGGGCGGCGGTGAAGGTGATGCGCCGGTTGTTGCTCAAGCCTCCGTGGGGCGGTTTCACCCACTCGCGGTAGATGCCCTCGTGGACGATGACCGTATCGCCGGGCAGCGCCCTGCGGGCCGCCTCGTTGACGGTGGCCAGGGGGGCCTGCGGTGTGCCCTCGTTGGTGTCGGAGCCGTTCTTGCTGACGTGGATGTTCATGTGGTGTCGCTTTCTGATGGGGGTTATCCGGCGAGGAAGGCGGCGACGGCGGAGTCGTCCTGCGCATCCAACCCGGCCTTCTTGGCCATCCGGTAGAGGTTTTCGGCGGCCAGAGCCACGGCGGTGGGGAGTTGGTGGCGGCGGGTGAGTTCGCCGACGATGCCCATGTCCTTGGCGATGACGTCCACGCGGGAGCGAAGCTCGGGCTCCTCGCCGCGAAGCTGCTGCACCATTCGTGGGCCACGGTCCTGCAGCATGAAGGAGGCGGCAGCGCCCTTGCCCAGGACTTCGACGCACTGGTCCAGGTCCAAGCCCATCGTCTTGGCCAGGGCCAGGGCCTCGGCTGCTGCTGCAGTGTGGATGCCGCACAGCAGTTGGTTGACGGTCTTCATGTTCTGTCCGTCGCCCACGGCGCCAACTTCCACCAGGGTGGAGGCCATGGCCCCCAGGACTTCGCGTGCGTCGCGCAGCGCGTCGGGGTCGGCGCCGACGGTGATCAGGAGGTCGCCCACCCGGGCCCGGACCCCGCCTCCGGAAACGGGGGCGTCGATCGTCGAGACACCGAGGGTCTGGAGGCGTTCCGCAACGTCGGTCACGGCCGCGGCGCCCACCGTGGACGTGACGATGACCACGGTGCCGGCCGACAGGGCGTCCCCGGCGCCGTTGGTGCCGAACAGCACGTCGTCGAGTTGGGCCCCGTCGCGTACCGCGATCACCACGTGTGAGGCGCCAGTGACGGCTTCGCGGACGGACTCGACGGGGAGTACTGATTCGTCGCGGGCGAGGTCGCGTCGGGCGGCGGCCAGATCAAAGCCCCGCACCTCCCACTTCTCGGCCAGACGCGCTGCCATGGGGAGTCCCATGGCCCCCAGGCCCAGGACTGCGATGGTGGTGTTCACTGCGTCTCCTTGCCGTGCTGGATCCGCTCGAGGGTTTCGCCGAGGGCCACCGCGAGCATGCGGCGGATGTAGGTGCTGTTCTCGGCCGAGACGCTCAAGCCGTCGCCGCCGTAGTGTTCGACGCAGAAGGGGCCGGTGAAGCCCGCGTCGACCGCGATTTGGATGGCGCGCCGGTAGTTGGCGCTGCCGTATGCCATGGGCGCGGGAAGGCTCACCACGTTGCCGGCGGCGTCCTCGCTGCGGAAGTAGTTCTTGACGTGCCAGTAGTTGGCGTGCGGCATGCAGCGCTCGACGGCCGTCAGGAAGTCCTCGATGGGCCGGTGGAGGCGGTAGAGGTTGCCCAGGTCCGGGTTGAGGCCGACGTTGTCCCTGTCGATGTCCTGCACCAGGCGCACGGCGGAGGTGGAGGAGCCGAGCAACGTGTCCTCGTACATCTCCAGCGACATCTGCAAGTCCAGGGAGGCGGCGTGATCGCCCAGTTCCTGCAGGCGGGATACCGCCAGCTGCCAGGTCTGGTCATCCGTGGAGTCGACGGGGCCGGGTGCCGTCCAGAACCAGAAGGCCTTCTGCTGTTCCGCGGTCAGGGGCCTGTGGAGGCCGAACGAGACCACCTCGCAGCCCATCCGCTTGGCGGCCTCCAGCACCCGGTGGGAGTAGGCAAGGTTGTCCTCGCCGGCCTCCGGGTCGATGACGCTGCGGCGGATGGCGGAGACCGCGATCGGGCGCAGTGAGGTGGCCGCCAGTGCTCCGGCGAGTTCGGAGAGTCGGGATTCCTCCATGTCGCCGATGCGCACCCAGTTGTCGGTGAGGTCGACGTCGGTGAAGCCCTCGGCAGCCACCTGGGCAAGCTGTCCCAACCAGACCTCGGGTGTCGCGTCCTGGGAATCGCTGAAGGGAAGCATGGCCGCGGCGATGGGCCATGTTCTCGAAGAATGGGTGGGTGTGTGGGTCACGTTCCTGTGCTCCTTGTGCGCTGGGCCATATCCGCTCACGGCAGTGGGGTCGGCTCGTCCGTCTTGACCGCATCGAGGATCTCCGCCTCGAGACCACCACCTGAAGTTTCGGGCATTACTCGAAACTTGTGGCGAGCCTAGCATGCCCCGGCCCTAGGATGGGAGGAGCCCGCACTCAAAGTCAGGTGGTTCACGTGATCGATCCGGCCCCCCCGTCGAAGGCGACGCTCGCCGACGTGGCCGCCCGAGCTGGGGTCTCTCTTGCCACGGCCTCCAAGGTGGCCAACGGAAGGCCCGATGTCGCGGCTGAGACCCGCGAAAAGGTGGAGCTGGCCATCCAGGACCTGGGTTATGAGGCGCTGAGGCGCAAGCCGTTGCTCGGCCGCCCCTCACTGGCTTTCCTCGCCGACGTGATCTCCAGCACCTATGCCATGGAGATCCTCCGAGGCGCCCTGGAAGCGGCGGAGGAGGCAGGTGTGGATCTGGTGGTGGAGCGCACGCACGCCCGGGGCGAACCCCCAGGGCAGCCTGCCAGTGCAGCGCTGACCCGACGGCTCCTGGCGTCGAATCGACTGGGGGCCGTCGTGTTGACCTCAGGTGTCGGGAAGGAGCTCTACTCCAGCGTCGTGTCGGCCAGGTTGCCGATGGTGGTCATCGATCCTTTGGACTCCTCCTTGCCCGAGGTCATCTCGGTGGGGGCCACCAACTGGCTGGGAGGTCGATCCGCCGCGGAGCACTTGCTGGGGCTGGGTCATGAGGCCGTGGCGCTGCTGGCTGGCCCGAAGGAGTCGCTCAGCGCGATGGCCCGTCGAGACGGGTTCCTGTCAGTCTTCCGTCAGGCCGGCATCACCATTCCCGAGACCCGGTTCAGGAACGTGCGCTTCGACGCCGATCAGGCTGCGACGGTGGCGGCCGAGTGGCTCGGGGCGTCCTCGCGCCCGACGGCGATCATGGCGGGCAGTGACACCCAGGCGATGGGCGTCCTGCGGGCGGCGCATCGCCTGGGCCTGTCCGTCCCGGGGCACCTCAGCGTCATCAGTTACGACGATACGCCCCTGGCCACATGGGCGACGCCGCCGCTCACCACTGTTCGCCAGCCACTGGCCGACATGGGCAGGCGGGCCGTGGAAACCGCCCTGCTGGTCCACGCCGGCGGCGAGCCGGAGTCCAGGCACATTGAGCTGGCCACTTCACTGGTGGTGCGCCAATCCACGGCACCTCCACCGCCGACCGACTCCTGAGCGTCGGTATCCGCGGTCCCGGGAACGCGTTACTTGCCCGGCCCCATTACGATGCTGTCAACTTCGGAA
>CAZPSO010000239.1:0-3929 GCA_964588895.1 uncultured Tessaracoccus sp. | reverse complement strand
CGATGACGTCCTCGGCGGCGTCGGAGACCGACAGCGCCAGAAACTTCACCTCCGGTGCGGCCGATGCGCTCTGCTTGATCACCTCGGCCCCGCCACCGCCGGGCAGGTGCACATCGAGGAGCACGACGTCGGGAAGGGTTCGCGTGATGACCTCGACGGCGCTGGCCACGTCATGGCCCTCCCCCACCACCGTGCACGAAGCGCCGATCTCGTGCTTCACCCCAGCCCTAAACATCGCATGATCATCCACGATCACGACGCGCAGCTCACTCATCGGTTCATCACCAGTCTCACCTCGGTCCCCTCCCCGTTGGACGTGCGGATGTGCGCACTGCCGCCGTGACGCTCCATGCGGGCGTGTATCGATTCTCTCACCCCCATGCGGTCGCCGGGGACGTGGCCCGGGTCGAAGCCTCTTCCGCGGTCACGCACGAACACCTCGAAGGCCTCCGGCTCGGCCTCGGCGTACACGTCGATGAGGTCGACGCCGGCATGCTTGGCGGCGTTGATGACCGCTTCGCGTGCGGCCAGCACCAGCGCCCGGCCATCCTCGTCGAGTTCCCCGTCGCCGACGCACACCACCTCCACAGCGACGGGGAAGTTGGCCTCCACGTCGCCGCGGATCCGGCCGAGCGCCCCCTTGAGGGTCTGCTCGTGCTCCTGTTCGCCGTAGAGCCAGGAGCGAAGTTCGCGCTCCTGCCGGCGCGCCAGCGTGGCCACGGCCTCGCCGTCGCTGGACTGGCGCTGGATCAGGGTGAGGGTCTGCAGCACGGAGTCGTGCAGGTGCGCGGCCATGTCCGCCTTGGCCTCTGCGCGCATTCTCTCCTCGTCGGCACGGCGCAGCCGGGTACGCATGCGGTGCAACCACGGGGCCGCCACCACCAGGACCGCGCCGAGGAGCGCCAGCGAGGCGGCCAGCACCGCGGGCAGTTCCTCCAGACCCACCTGGGAGGCGAGGATCCAGCTGCCACCAAGACCGAACAGCAGCAGGCCGCCGGCCAGCCTGAACAGGCTGGCCGGACCGGAGCCTCGTGTCAGCCGCTGCCACCACGAGGCGTCCGAGGCCAGGCGGGCACCCTGGTCGGAGTGGAGCCAGATCAGCACCACACCCATGCCTCCCAGCACCAGCGGCCAGAACACGTTGCGCGAGACCATGGTGTCGCTGAAGAAGATCCAGCCGATTCCGATCAGGATCATCCCGATGGACATCACGATCCCCGGGTCGACGGGGGAGGAACGGCGCGAAGGCCTCTTCCCGGTGCGGCTCGCCGCCTCCAGCCCGACGGCCTCATCCTGCGTTGCAGCGGGCACCATCACCCACAACACGGCGTAGAGGACCACCCCGCTGAAGGCCCCGAAGACGGTCAGGAGCACGAAACCGACGCGAACCAGCAGCACGGAAACACCCAGGTGCTCGGCGATGCCCGACGCAACCCCGGCGATCGCCTGGCGCTCCGCGTCCCTCCTCAGGTGGGGGGGCCGCGCGGGTTGCGTGGGTACGGGAAGGGTGTTCATGGTGTCATCCAGACTGTCATGCGCCACGCCCCCCGGGAAACCTCAGGACAGCGATTCAGGGGCTGCGGCGCCACTTTCAGGGTACCTCTCAGGGCATCACCCAATGGCGTCTGCCGGATGGCAGGGCCAGACTGGAGGACATGAACGAGCACGTCGACCTCTCTCTGGTGGACCAGCGCCTGGCTGGCATGGAGCGCCCGGTCACCGGCGGCCCCACCAGCGGCCTGTCCCGTGCGCTGTCCGAGCGGTTGCAGATCGACGTCGTCTTGATCCGCGTCGGCTTCGTGGTGCTGGCCATGTTCTCCGGGATCGGGGCGGCCCTCTACCTCTGGGGCACCGCCCTCACCCCCCGGGTTGGTGGCACTGCCCCCATCCGCCGGTTCCTCCCCCGGTTCGGTGAGTGGGGCCGCAACACCCAACTGGGCGTGATCGGCGCCTCGACGTTGCTGGTGGCCCTCCTGTGGAGCTCTGGCAACGCCCTGCCCACCAGTGCGCTGCTCGCCCTCGGTGTCGTCGTCTGGCTCGCCGTGCGCGGCAAGTCCCCGGCGACGGCCCCCACCCCGCATCCCACCCCCGAGCAGACGGCACCGTGGCCCCCGCCCCAGGGCCCGCCCAGCGACCCCCGCGAAACACTCGAGCAGTGGCGTGAGCGGATGGCGCAGGCGGCCGCCATGGAGCACCTTCCCGAGGTGAACCTCTACGACGAGCCGGCGCCCTCCCCGAGCCCCGCCGCCCGGCGCAGCTGGCTGGGTGCGCTGCTGGTGGTGGCAGCCGGCGTCGTCGGTACCGCAGTCCCGCTCCTGATCGGCTACGTCGATCCCGCCATCATCGCGGGATCGGGAGCCGTCGCCTCGGGGCTGGCCCTGATCGCCTGGTCCCTGTTGCGCCGTTCCCGCCGCATCCCGGGCCTGGTCCTCGCCATGGTCCTTGCCCTGGCCATCGGGGCAGCCGTCCTGGGCACCGCATCCGTGACACCGATGAGCTACTCCACGCACCACAACATCACGGCCGACCAGCGGGACTTCGACTACGTCAACGTCTCCGGTGCCGAACTCGACCTGACCGGCCACCAATCGGGAACCGTCTCGGTCAACGTCGTGCTGAGCGATGTCACCATCACGATCCCCGCGGGCGCGAGCGTCGAGATCACCCAGTTCGGCTCCACCGTGGATATCCCACGCGCCACCGGCGGCGCAGGCAGCGACCTTCGCGTGGAGATCAACGCAGTGCGCAGCACCGTATCGGGAGTCCGGTCATGAGGCGCATCAACGTCCCGTCGCTGGCCACCGGCATTCTCAGCCTCGCGATCGGGCTGGTAGCCCTCGCCCTGGCGTTCGGAGTGGTCCCCGCCCACCTGTCCCAACAACTGTTCGCAGGGTGTCTCGTCCTGGCCGGCCTCGTCGGCCTGGGCCTCGCCCTGCGGTACCGCAACCATGACCGCACCTGAAAAACCCCAACGGAAGGAATCCACCATGACCCTGCGACGATCCACGACCAACAAGATGCTCGGCGGCGTGTGCGCGGGCATTGCCGAGACAACCGGCATCGATGCCCTCATCGTGCGCATCGGCTTCGTCCTGCTGAGCCTGCTGGGCTTCAGTGGCGGGCTGATCTACATCGTGCTGTGGATCCTGGTCCCGCGCGCCGAGGGTGGCTCGGTGGCCGAGGACGGCATCACCGAGTTCCGCAAGTGGAATGATGACCGCAAGCGCGGCGGCGGCGCCGCCTGATCACTCCCATTCGATCGTGCCGGGTGGTTTGCTGGTGATGTCCAGCACCACCCGGTTCACGTCTGCGCACTCGTTGGTGATGCGGTTCGAGATGCGCTCCAGCAGGTCATAGGGCAACTTCGCCCAATCTGCCGTCATCGCGTCCTCGCTCACCACGGGACGAAGCACGACCGGGTGGCCGTAGGTGCGCCCGTCACCCTGTACACCGACCGAGCGCACGTCGGCCAACAGCACCACCGGGAACTGCCAGATCTCACGCTGGTGGGGGGAAGCGGCAAGCTCCTCCCGGGCGATGGCATCAGCCCGGCGCAGGATCTCCAGGCGCCCGGCTGTGACCTCCCCGATGATCCGGATCCCCAGTCCGGGGCCCGGGAAGGGGTGACGCCACACCATCTCTTCCGGCAGCCCCAGCTCCGCCCCGACGGCCCGCACCTCGTCCTTGAACATGGTTCGCAACGGCTCGATCAGGGTGAACTGCAGGTCCTCGGGCAGGCCGCCCACGTTGTGGTGGCTCTTGATGTTGGCCGTGCCGGAGCCCTCCCCGGACTCCACCACGTCGGGGTACAGGGTGCCTTGCACCAGGAAGTCGATGCCGCGCTCCCCGGCCAGGTCGGCGGCGACCGTCTCAAAGACACGGATGAACTCGCGCCCGATGATCTTGCGCTTGGTCTCCGGGTCCGTGAC
>CAZPSO010000238.1:0-3960 GCA_964588895.1 uncultured Tessaracoccus sp. | reverse complement strand
CTCATGATCGACCTCGTCTACAACGGCGCCGGCCTGCCGATGCACACGAACGTGTACCCCATCAACGATTACTGGATCAACGACAACGTCGAGAAGTACCCGTTCGACCCCGAGCGCGCCCAGGAGCTCCTGGCCGACATCGGCTACGACCGCACCAACGCTCAGGGCATGCTGGTGAACGCCGAAGGCGAGACCGTCGGCTTCACCCTCGCCACCAACGCTGGCAACACCCAGCGTGAGCAGCTGGCCCAGATCTTCGCCGACACCGCGCGCGACGCCGGCGTCGACGTGACCATCTCGGCCATCGACTTCAACCTGCTCGTCGACCAGCTCCTCTCCGTCGGCGAAGACCGTCCGTTCGAAGCCATCCTCATCGGCCTCACCGGCGGCTCGCGCGACTGGCCGTTCGGCGTGAACGTCATCCCTTGCGGTACCAACCTGCACATGTACAACACCAGCCCCGAGTGCCTCACCACCGGTGAGACCCTCATGGGTCAGCTCTTCACCCAGGGCCGCGAGACCCTCGACACGGAAGCTGCCCGCGATATCGGCTTCGAGATCCAGGCCGTTGAAGCCGACCTCATGCCGATCGCCTACCTCGTGAGCCCCATGGCGCACTACAGCTGGAACGCTGCGCTCAACGGCTACCACCAGGATGGTCAGATCAACCCGCTGCTCGGCGCCTGGGAGCTTCCGCTCCTCTTCAAGGCCCAGTAAGTCAGCGACGCAACAACTCGTAACTCGCGAACTGGGCGGCTTAGTTGCCGCCCAGTTCGACACCGGAAAAGAACACTATCTTGATAAAGACTCCACTCTTCTCACTCGAATCCATACCGCAGCGCTCCGCTGGGTTGCGGCCGGAAGCTAACTGATGCTCGTTTATATCGTCAGACGACTCTTCCAGCTGATCCCGACCTTCATCGGCGCAACCATGCTGGCGTTCCTGATCAGTCAGCTGGTCCCAGGTGACTTCCTCACCACCAAGGCGCTCGAGCCGAACGTGCGGCCCGAGACCATCGAACGGATGCGGGCGCAGTTCGGGCTCGACCAGCCCATGGCGGTCCAGTACGTTCGCTGGATGAGGAACCTCGTTCAGGGCAACCTGGGTCAATCGTTCGTATCGAACCAGCCGGTTATCAACCGCATCGCCCGCCCCATGCGCAACTCCATGTACCTGGCGCTGCTCTCCATCCTGATGCTCTGGTTGGTGGCGGTTCCCATGGGGGTCTATTCGGCGGTGAGGCAATACTCCCTTGGAGACCAGGTGGTCAGCATGTTCTCCTATTTCGGGCTGGCCATACCCAACTTCTTCTTCGCGCAGGTGCTGATCCTACTGATATTCGTGACCAGGACGTTCACCAAGGAGGCGTTCGGCTTCAACCAGCTGCTGTTCCCGGTGGCGGGCATGACGTCCGGCAACCACTTGGACATGAACGCCTGGGGCAGGTTCTGGGACATCATGTGGCACATGTTCATCCCCTCCTTCGTGGTGGCCACGGCCGGCATGGCGGGCTTCACGCGGGTGCTGCGCGCCCAGATGGTGGAGTACATGGGCTCCGACTTCATCCGCACCGCCAAGGCCAAGGGCCTGGGGCAGCGTAGCGTGACGTACAAGCACGCACTGCGCCCCGCCATCATCCCGTTCGTGGCCGGCATCGGCGGGCTGCTGCCCGACCTGGTGGGCGGCGCGGGCCTCGTGGAGGTCACCATGTCGTGGCCTGGCATCACGCCCGCGTTCCTGGAGGCCCTCAACTCGCAGGACATCTACATCGTGCTTGGGCTCATCGTCATCACGACCATCCTGCTGATGATCGGTAACCTCCTCTCCGACCTGTTGCTGGCCGTGGTGGATCCACGGATCCGGTACAACTGAGGCTCCTGACATGGCAGACGATCCGAACAGAAAGCATCAGTACGAACAGGAGCAGGACACCGACGCGACCATCGACGCCACTGCGCAGCAGGTCGACAACGTCCTGATAGACCTCAACAGCGCCGGCCCCGTAGCCTCGGGAGCGTCGAAGAGCCAGGGCAAGATCATCTGGGAGCAGTTCGCCCAGCACAAGTCCGCCATCGTTGGCGGCGTCGTCCTCATCCTCATGTACCTCACGGCCGTCTTCGCCGGCTTCCTGGCGCCTTACGGCATGAACGAGTACAGGCGCTCCCCCACCGCGGCCTTCAGGCCGCCCACCCAGGTGCACTGGATAAACCCGGAAACGGGACGCCTGACGCGGCCGTTCGTCTACGACGTTGTCGAGAGCCGTGACCCCGTCACGCGGCAGCGCGTCTACGAGGAAGACACCTCCACCGTTTACCCCATCAAGTTCTTCGTGCGGCGTCCTTCGCAGCCGTACAAGATCCTCGGGCTCTTCAGGTCCGACCTACGCCTCTTCGGCGTGGACGACCCCGCGCGCATATTCCTATGGGGCACCAACAACCTGGGTAAGGACGTCTTCACCAGGGTGCTCTACGGGGGCCAGGTGAGCCTCACGGTGGGCCTCCTTGCAGTCTGGGTAGCCCTGTTCCTGGGGTTACTACTGGGCGGATTGGCCGGCTTCTACGGCGGCTTCATAGATGATCTCATAATGAGGTTGGTCGAGATATTCGCGGCCATCCCAGGATTGTTCCTGCTGATCGTGCTGGCTTCCCTCCTGCGTGATCCCAGGAACCCACTGGCGCAGGCCTTCGGGTTGCAGATGGACTCCGCGCAGACGTACCTGCTCATCGTCTTCGTGCTGGGGCTCGTGGGTTGGGGTGGTCTCGCGCGCATCATCCGCGGCTTCATCCTGTCGGCCCGCGAGCTCGACTACGCGCAGGCGGCCAAGGCGCTGGGCGCCAGCGAGTCGCGCGTGCTGTGGCGGCACCTGCTGCCCTCCACGGCCAGCTACGTGATCGTGAGCATCACGCTCGCCATCCCGGGGTACATCCTGGGCGAGACCAGCCTCTCCTTCCTGGGCCTGGGGCCCTCGGAGGTGGACACGTCCAGTTGGGGACTGCTGCTGAGGGACGCTACGTCGCGCGGCATCAGTATCCAGTTCGTACCTTGGTTGCTGATACCTGGCATCCCCATCTTCTTGGCGGTGTTATGCTGGAACCTGCTCGGCGATGGTCTTCGAGACGCCTTCGACCCGCGTAAGAGACGTTAGGGAGAGGGACGGAGCTGAGCATATTTCCGTAACTCTGAATTATCTTGCAGGGCGCGCTGCGCTGTATCCAGCTCGGCGCGCCCCGTGATTAGCTATATGGCGCGAACGTCCGATATGCGCCAGTAACTAAGTAACGTCGTGAGGAGCGTAAGTAACGTGGCAAACAGTAACCGGCTCCTTGAGGTGAAGAACCTCAAGACCTACTTCGATACGGACGAGGGCACCGTGAAGGCCGTCGACGGTGTTAGCTTCCACCTCGACCGCGGTGAGACCCTGGCCGTGGTGGGTGAATCGGGCTCCGGCAAGTCAGTCATGAGTCTCTCCATGATGCGGCTCATCCCCACGCCTCCGGGACGCATCGCAGGCGGCGAGATCCTCTTCGAAGGCGAAGACCTCGTGAAGAAGAGTGAACGCGAGATGCGGCGCATCCGCGGGAACGACATCTCCATGATCTTCCAGGAGCCGATGACGAGCCTGAACCCCGTCTACACGGTCGGCGATCAGATCGCCGAGGCCATCGTGCTCCACCAGGGCAAGTCCAAGCGTCAGGCCATGGTGCTAGCCGCGGAGATGCTCGACCTGGTCGGCATCCCCGAGCCTGGCAAGCGCGTGAAGAACTACCCCCACCAGATGTCGGGCGGTATGCGTCAGCGCGTCATGATCGCCATGGCCCTCTCGTGCGGCCCCAAGCTCCTCATCGCCGACGAGCCCACCACGGCCCTCGACGTGACCATCCAGGCGCAGATCCTCGACCTCATGCGCAAGCTGCAGGACGAGATCGGCATGTCCATCCTCTTCATCACCCACGACCTCG
>CAZPSO010000237.1:0-4006 GCA_964588895.1 uncultured Tessaracoccus sp. | reverse complement strand
GGGTGCGCTGCGGCTTGACGTTCTTCTCCTCGCCCCGCACGCCGTCGGAACGCACTGCCACCGACCCGCACATCTTGCATTCCCACTCGGTGGGGAGTTCTGCCTCCAAGGCGAACGTCACCTCGAAATGATGGCCCTTCGGGCAGTCGAAACCGACCCGGTTGCGCTCCGCAAACTCAATACCCTGTTCGTCCTCGAAGCTCTTGGATCCGAGTCCGACACCACGTAATGCTCGATCAGCCATGGTCTTGCCTCCTCTTCCATGAACAACGTATGGCAGCCTCCGGGGGTTCCCGCTGCGCCGGTCATTCCTGAGTAGACCACATGCCGCGCGTGCGGAGGACCCCTTTCAACAGATCAGGACGATCGGTGATGATGCCGTCAATGCCCCAGTCGATCAGTTCGTGCATCAGCTGGGGATCGTCGATGGTCCAGGCGTGGATCTTTCGACCTGCCCGGTGAACAGCCCGAATGGTTTTCGGGGTGATGATGTGCATCTCGAACCCACCCACGCGGTGCGTCAACGGCACTTGGAACACGACGTTGCCGGGCCCGGGCAGACGGGCAGTGCCGAGCAGGGCGAGCGCCATGGCGCCCGCCGGGGACACGGCGGTCGGTACCCGGCCGAGGAGTCTGCGGAACTGGGAGATGCGCCCCAGGGAGAACGAGCCGACACAGACGCGCTCGTGCGCGCCGTGCCGGCGGATCATGTCGGCCATCGGAGCCACCGCACGGCCATCCTTAACGTCCAGGTTGATCATGGCCAAGGGAAACTCTTCCAAGAGCTCGTCAAGGGTGGGGATCAGTTCATTTCCCGCAACCAGCACCTCGCGGACCTGCTCCAGTGTGAGGTCGCTGATATTGCCCTCGTACCCGGTGACCCTCTCCAGGGACGCGTCATGGAACGCGACGAGGTGCCCGTCGGCGGTGGCATGGACGTCTGTCTCCAAGTACCGGAAGCCCAGATTCCATGCGTTGCGGAAGGCCCGCAGCGTGTTCTCTATCCCCAGGTTCAGGCTGTACAGGGCACCGCCACGATGAGCCATCGCGATGAACTCGGGCGCCAGGAACGCCTCGCTCTTGGATGACATGAGCGCCATTATGCCCGAGCCCGGCCGTCATCGCGCCCGGCTGGGAAAGTGGGACGGTTCGACAGGGAGGGGGGGGCGAGTGGGAAACTTGCCCAATGCACACCGTGTTGTCCATCCAGTCCCACGTCGCCTACGGTCATGCCGGCAACTCGGCTGCCGTGTTCCCCCTCCAGAGGGCAGGGGTGGATGTGTGGCCGGTCCACACGGTCACCTTCTCCAACAACACGTCCTATGGTTCATGGCGCGGACCGCACCTGAGCGCCGACGATGTACTGGAGGTGGTCCGGGGGATCGACGAACGCGATGCACTGGGTCGCGTCGATGCCCTCCTGTGTGGCTACCAGGGCTCGCCGGAGATGGGTCGCACCATTTTGGCTTCCGCACACCTCGTGCGGGAGCGCAATCCCGATGCCATCTTCTGCTGCGATCCCGTCATGGGTGATGTGGGTCGTGGTTTCTACGCTCGCGAAGGGATCCCCGAGTTCATCCGCGACCACGTCATGGGCAGTGCCGACATCGCCACGCCCAACCTGTTCGAACTGGAGTTCCTCACCGGCCGAGCCACCAGCACGGCTCCGGACGTGCTCGAAGCCGCGCACGCGCTTCGGGCGATGGGCCCGGACATCGTGGTGGTCACCTCCGTCGTCGGTACCGATCTGACCAGCGACCGGATGCGCATGTTCGCCGTCACCGGTGACGGCGCGTGGATGGTGGAGACCCCGCTGCTGCCGCGCATCTTCACTGGCTCCGGCGACCTGACGACGGCCACGTTCCTGACCCACTGGATGGAGCACGGGCAGGTGGACAAGGCTCTGGGGGCCACCGCGTCGGTGGTGTACTCGGTGCTGGAGCACACCACCGCAAAGGGCTCGCGCGAACTGCTGCTCGTGGAGTGCCAGGACGACATCGTCGACCCGAGGCACGTGTTCACCGCGACGCGGGTGGCCTGATCAGGCGGGGTCGCCCCAGTAGACCTTGATCTTGGCGCCCAGCTTGTTGAGGCGCTGCGGCAGGTCCTCATAACCACGGTTGATGACGTAGACATCCATCAGGTTCGTCGTCCCCCGCGCGGCCATCGCGGCCAGCATCAGGCATACTGCCGGGCGCAGCGCCGGGGGAGTGGTGATGTCCCGGCCCCGCCAGCGGGTGGGACCGATGATCAGCAACCGGTGGGCATCCATCAGTTGGATGTTGGCACCGAGGTCGGAGAGCTTCTTCAGGTGGATGGCACGGTTGTCGTAGACCCAGTCATAGATCACCGACTGACCCTTGGCCGTGGCGCAGATGACGGCGAAGAAGGGCAGGTTGTCGATGTTGAGTCCGGGGAAGGGCATTGGGTGCACCTTGTCCAGCGGGGCCGTCAGTTCGGAGGGGATGATCGTCACGTCCACCAGTCGGGTCTCGCCGTTGCGGCTGCGGTACTCCTCGCTGAGTACGAGCTTTTGGCCCATCTCCTCCAGCACCGCGAACTCCACCTCCAGGAACTCGATGGGACAGCGGCGCACGGTGATCTCGGACTTGGTCACAATGCCTGCGGTGAGCAAGCTCATCGCTTCGATCGGGTCCTCGGAGATTTGGTATTCCACGTCGGCGTTGATCTCGGGCTTGCCCTCGATCCGCAGGGTGGTGGTACCGATGCCGTCGATCCTGACGCCGAGCAGCTGGAGGAAGAAGCACAGGTCCTGGACCATGTAGTTGCCGGAGGCGTTGCGGATCACCGTGACGCCCGGGGTGCGGGCCGCGGCCATCAACGCGTTCTCCGTGACAGTGTCCCCGCGCTCCACCAGCGTGACACTGCGTTCCTGCTCGTCGTCACGCTGGACAACTGCATGGTACTGGCCGTCGGTGGCCTCCACGGAGAGCCCGAACTTCCTCAGGGCCAGGATATGGGGGTGCACCGTCCGTGCGCCGAGGTCGCAGCCGCCGGCATAGGGAAGTTCGAAGTTGTCGAACTCATGCAGCAGGGGGCCCAGGAACATCAAGATGCTGCGCGTCCGTCGCGCGGCCCTCTGGTCGATGGCCTTGGGGGCCAGCGTTTCGGGACGCAGGATCTCGAGATCGTTGTCACCGATCCAGGTCAGCTTCATGCCGATGGACTCCAGCACCTCGATGATGCGGTCCACCTCCTCGATGCGCGCGATCCCGCGGAGCAGGGTGCGCCCACCGTTGAGCATGCTGGCGCACAACAGGGCAACAGCGGCGTTCTTGGAGGTGCGGACCGCAATTTCGCCGGAAAGTTTGGTGGGGCCGGTGATCTCGAAGTTCAGCTTGCCCTGGGTGGCCGTCTGGATCAGTGGCATCTCCAGCGCGTCCGCGAGCCGCCCAATCATGCTGAGGGAGAGGTTCTGCTGGCCGTTCTCGATCCGGTGCACCGCGCTCTGGGCAGTACGGAGTTCCTCCGCCAGGCGCTGCTGTGACCACCCGCGCGCCACGCGGGCATCACGGATCATGCTTCCTATTGATTGGCTCGTCGCACTCATCATCTCGCCAATGTATCTCATATTTGAGATGAGTAAAGCATCCCCGAACCTGGCACCGCCAGGGCCGTCGCTCCTACTACAGTGGGGCCATGACCCACGAATATGACGTAGTTGTCCTCGGCGCAGGCCCGGGAGGTTATGTCGCCGCCATCCGTGCGGCACAGCTCGGCCTCAAGACCGCCATCATCGAGAAGAAGTACTGGGGCGGCGTCTGCCTCAACGTCGGCTGCATCCCCACCAAGTCGCTGCTTCGCAACGCCGAACTGGCCCACCTCCTCACCCACGAGGCCGACACCTACGGCATCTCGGGTGACTTCTCCCTCGACTACGGCAAGGCCTTCAGCCGCAGTCGCAGCGTCTCGGAGCGGATGACCAAGGGCATTCACTTCCTGATGAAGAAGAACAAGATCACCGAGTACGACGGATGGGGCACCT
>CAZPSO010000236.1:0-4036 GCA_964588895.1 uncultured Tessaracoccus sp. | reverse complement strand
GGAGTCCCAGACCGGTCAGCAGGGAGCTGCCCTGGGCCACGCCCACCCTGAAGTTGTCGAACGAGACGTAGAAGTCGACGTGCTCGGAGTCTCGAATCAGCCGGTCGTAGGCGATGACCTTGATGCCGGCGTCAGCCGCTGCGTTGAGCTGTGGTGCGAGCGCCGTGCCGTCGATGGAAGCGATGATGAGGACGGTGGCGCCCTGGGTGATCATCTGGTCGATCTGCTGCGACTGGGTGGGGATGTCGTCGTTGGCGAACTGCAGGTCCACCTCGAATCCCGCGGCTTCCAGCTGTTCCTTGACGGCTTCGCCGTCGGCGATCCAACGCTCGGAGGTCTGTGTGGGCATGGCCACGCCAACGCGACCGCCTTCACCGGCTGCTGGGGCGGTGGCCTCGTCGGTGGGGGCATCCGTGGGATCCGCCGGGTCAACTGGATCCGCGGGGTCCACGGGGTCGGTGGTCCCAGACGGGGCTCCATCGCCACTGCATGCGGCCAACGCGGCGGTGGTAGCTGCGACGGCCGCCAGACCGAGCAAACGACGTCGATTGAGGTCCATGGTTGTTCTCCTGTGAGCCGAGATGGTCGAGGACCGGACTTCTTTGACGGTCCTGATCCGTCGCATGGCTGCGGCGGTGGCCCCATTGTGACCCGCTCACACTCCCGGCCGCGCCCGAATCGCCGGAGCTGAACCGTATCAATTTGATAACGGGAACATCCCGGGCGGCCTGTCCGACCGGGGGCGGCTCGCCCAGTGCTCCGGATCCGGTGCGGGCTAACCCGGACAGTGTTTTGGGTTGGAGTGGAACTTTCGAGAAAGTTTCGTTGTGGTGAGGAACAAATTGGGTTAGTTTTGATCCACACACCACTGAGCAAAGGAGCATCATGGCGCGGCACCAGAAGAAACGCTTTCGACGCACGGCGGCGATCGTGGCATCGCTCGCCCTCATGGCCGGTCTGGCACCCGGCCAACAGGCACAGGCAGATGACACCGTCCTGTCGGTGGACTTTTCCGACGGCACCTACGCCCCGCTGGTCGCCAGCGGGGATCCGGTACTGGCAGTGGTCGAGCTCGACGACAACCAGGTACTGAGTGTCCAGGGCCGCACCGCTGACTACGTCGGGGTCTCCACGCCCGAGGGGTTGCTGGAGCCGGGCGAGACCTATGACGTCTCCGTCGACGTGCTGCTGGCCGAAGGTCTCCCGGCCGCCGAAGCCCGCCTCGTCGGTGTCCCGGGCTACACCTGGATTGGCAACACCGTTGTGAGTGCCGATGGCTGGACCGCGATCGAAGGCCAATGGACGGTGCCGGCGGATCCCGAGGAGAGCCCCAGGGTCTACGTGGGCGCGGCCGACATCGCCGGCCACGAGAGCTACGACTACTACCTGGACAACTTCGTCGTCACCCAGGTCGGTGGTGGCGGCGGCGCCGTGATCACGGCGCTGAGCAACGACTTCGAGAGCGGGCTCGCTGCGTGGGGCGCGAGGGGCGACGCGACGGTGGAACTCACCGACACGGAAGCGCACCAGGGGGAGCAAGCCGCCCTGGTCACCGACCGCGCGGCCGGTTGGAATGGTCTGTCCGCCTCCATCGGGGGCGTGCTGACCGCTGGCGCCAACTATCACCTCACCGCGGCCGTGAAACTGCCGGCCGGCTCCGAGGGGACGGCCGAGATCGGCGTATCCATCGAGCACGGCGAGGGTGACGCCGTCGACTGGCTCAACCTGACCCAGGTGGACGTGAGCGCCGAAGAGTGGACCTTGATCGACCACACCTTCACCGTTCCCTCCGAGCCCAGCCTGCTCTACTTCGAGACGCCCGACGAGTCCGCCGACATGAACTTCCTGGTGGACAGCATCGTCGTCACCGGTCAGCAGGGAGAGGTGCAGCTGGACCTGACGCCGATCCTGGAGACGGTGGACTTCCCCGTCGGGGTGGCCATCGACGAGCGTGAGACCACCGGCCAGGCGGCCCAGTTGCTGCTGCACCACTTCAACCAGATCACGGCCGAGAACCACATGAAGCCGGAGAACTGGTACAACGCTGATCGCGAGTTCCGCATCGATCCCCAGGCTGAAGTGCTGATGAACTTCGCGAGGGACAATGATCTGGCCGTCTACGGCCACACGCTGCTGTGGCACAGCCAGGTGCCCGAGTGGTTCTTCCAGGATGCCGAAGGCAACCCGCTGACCGACTCCGCGGAGGACCAGGAAGTTCTGCGCGATCGCATGCAGACCCACATCTTCAACGTCGCCGAGGCGCTGTCGCAGTGGGGTGAGTACGGGGGCGAGAACCCGCTCGTGGCATGGGACGTGGTCAACGAGGTGATCTCGGACGACGCCCAGCCCGACGGCCTGCGTCGCTCCGAGTGGTACCGCATACTTGGCCCCAGCTTCGTCGACCTCGCCTTCGAATACGCCGATGAGGCGTTCAACGACATCCACGCGGCCGACGACAGCGACCGGCCGGTGACCCTGTTCATCAACGACTACAACACGGAACAGGCCGGAAAGCAGGACCGGTACTTGGCTGTGGTGGAAGGACTCCTGGACCGTGGCGTGCCGCTGGACGGTGTCGGTCACCAGTTCCACCTGAACCTCAACACCTCCATGCAGTCGCTGGAGGTCGCTCTGGAGCGGTTCGCCCACCTTCCCGTCACCCAGGCCGTAACGGAGCTGGACGTCGGCATCGGAACCACCGCATCCAACCAGGCGCTGCTGATCGAGCAGGGCCACTTCTACCGGGACGCTTTCGAGGTGTTCCGCGACTACAGCGACGAGTTGTTCGCGGTCACCCTCTGGGGCCTCACGGACAACCGCAGCTGGCGCGACGAGTTCCCACTGGCATTCGACGGGAACTTCCAGGCCAAGGAGGCCTACTACGGCATCGTCGATTCCGACGACCTGACACCCATCATCAAGCGGGGCGTGGCGTTCCAGGGCGACGTGCCGCTGACCGAGGACGGTGCCACCGACAGCACCTGGGGCGACCTGCCCCTGTTCCAGGTGGGCGCCGCCGGGGGCTACCAGCTCCGCTGGAGTCCTGAGGGCCTCGTCGCGTACGTCCAGATCGACGGCGACTACGACCAGGTGTCGTTCAGGCTGAACGGCCAGGACGTCGCACTTGACGATGATGCGGTCGTGGTGGAGGTCGAGGGTGGCCACGTGGTCCTGGCGGCGATTCCCGCCGCCCTGACCGCCGGGGCTTCCATCGACTTCAACGTCCTGGTCGAACAGGACGGTGAAACCCACGTCTGGAATCCGGGTGGGACGGACGGGATCCTCGTGCTGGTGGAGGAGCTATCGGTCACCGAGGCGCTCGAGGCGGAGGCCGAACCCGTCGTCGACGGCGAGATCGAGGCCGCCTGGGACGATGCCGAGGTCATCAGCACCGACGTGGTCATCGAGGGCGACGGGTCCACCGCCGCCGGCGAAGCGCGAACCCTGTGGCACGGATCCCGGCTCCACGTGCTGGTGGAGGTCGACGACCCGGTCATCGACGTGAGCGCCTCCAACCCGTGGGAGCAGGACTCGGTGGAGCTGTTCATCGGCATCGGCAACGTGAGGGAAGGCTCGTACACCAGCGATGACATGCAGATCCGCATCAACGCGAACAATGTCGTGTCTTTCGGCACCGGTGACGAGGCACTCCAGAGCAGCCGGGTCGAGAGCGCAACGGCGCTCGTCGAAGGTGGGTACGTCGTGGAGGCCGCCATCGGACTGGGGGAGGCCGGGGGCGCAAGCAGCGTCCATAGTTTCGACGTTCAGGTCAACGACGGCGAGGCAGGCGCTCGCATCGGCGTCAAGACGTGGGCCAACCCCACGGAGTTGGGCTACCAGTCCACCGAGCGGTGGGGCGTAATCCGGCTCGTGGAGGCCGACGCCGGCCCCGTCGATCCTGGCGAGCCGACTCCGACTCCGACTCCGACACCGACGCCGACACCCACACCGACGCCGACTCCGGATCCGACCCCTACGCCCACGCCCACGCCTTCGCCGGTGCCGCCGTACGAACCGCGTGACCTGTACGAGCGGC
>CAZPSO010000235.1:0-4046 GCA_964588895.1 uncultured Tessaracoccus sp. | reverse complement strand
CAGTGGAGACGATCTCCACCCCGGCCTTCTTCAGCCGCTGCCCCAACTCCTCGAGTCCGGTCTTGTCGTAGACCGAGACCAGTGCGCGCCTCATCGGCATCCGATCGGTCATCGCTGCTCCTTGTCCCATTCGGCGACGGCGCGGATCAGGAGCCGTCGTTCAACCACCTTGATGCGCCCGTGGAGGGACTCCACGTCGTCGTCGTCCAGCACGTCGACGGCCCCCTGCAACAGGATCCTACCGGTGTCGACTCCGGCGTCGACCAGGAACACCGTGGCCCCGGTGACCTTCACCCCCGCCGCGAGCGCATCGCGGGGACCATGCATGCCCGGGAAGCTGGGCAGCAGGGCCGGGTGGGTGTTGATGGTGCGCCCGGCGAATCGCCCCAAGAAGGCAGGGCCAAGCAGTTTCATGAAACCTGCGGAGGCCACCAGGTCAGGCTCGAATCCGGCCACCACCTCGGCCAATCCGGCGTCCCAGGCGGCGCGGTCGGCGCCCTTGAGCAGCGGGTGTGCCACGGCGGGGATGCCGTGGCGGCGGGCACGTTCCAGTCCGTGGGCATCCTCGCGGTCCGAGACGACAGCCACGATGTGCGCGAGGAGTTCACCGCCCTCCACCGCGTCCACGAGGGCCTGGAACAGCGAACCAGATCCCGACAGCAGCACCACCACCCTCGGGGGTCCGTTGGTCATGGCAACTCCTCCTCGACGCCATCGCCGCGTTGCCAGCCGCGCGCCAGTCCGACACCCAGACCCACCACCACCCCGACCAGCCCCATCAATGAGGGCGCGACGATGACCAGGTCGCTCACCCTGGCACCCAGGTGGACGAGACGCTCCGTGCCGAGCCCGCCACTGGCCAGGGACGCCGCGAGCGTGACCAGCACCCCGCCCGCCACCCCGGCCAGTCCTCCCACCAGGGCGGTCTCGTCGAAGCGGGCCCCGGGCCGGGCCCACGCGACGCAGAACGCGGCGAGGGCGCCGCCCGCGACCCCACCCGCGAGCCACCAGAGCCACAGCGCGGATCCCGGCCCGGCCTCGGGGATGGCTCCCAGCACGGGGATGGCAGGCAGGAAGCCCACGTCGGTGATGGCCATCGACACCAGCGACCCGTCGCCGAGGGTGACTCCGGCTCCCAAGCTCCACGCGGTGGCCCACAGCATGAGGTTGGGCAGGTAAAGCACCTGCATCAGCACCAACAGCGCCGTGCCGGCCGCGCCGGGATCGAGCGAGTCGTGGATAAGTGCGATCCGTTCCCGGTGCACCAGGAGGGTGGTGGCCAGCAGGGTGGCCCCCGCCACCAGACAGGCCCCCACGGCCATGGCCATGGCCGTCGGGACCGCCCTCAGCCACGGCGGCCAGGCGTCCCGGGGGTCATGGTTCAGCGCCCGGGCGGCACCCCAGCCCCCGGAGACCACCGCCATCGTGGCCGCGCCCACCAGGACGGGGCCAAAAGCATCCTGTTGCGCACCCATCCAGGCGACAACGGCCGCGCCGAGCAGCCACGAGACGGTGAACACACCCATGACACGCCACACGATCCCTGACGGGTCCACCCCCACCTCGCCGCTCTCGCCGGAGGCGGGCCCGGCCGCGGCGGCCTGGGACGCTGCGAAGGCGGCGATGGGCTGGCCCAGCAGCACGAGCGCGATGGACAGTGTCAGGGGCGGGATGGACACCAGCTGACCCCCGATGGTCACGGTCGCCCCGTGGGTGAGCAGCATCATGTCGGTGGCGAGGTCGAAGGCGCTGGAGAGCTCCGTCTCGGGGGAGGTGAGCCAGCCCACCATGGCAGCTCCTGCCATCAGTAGCCACCCGGCGGCGACGACCGCCACGCCGCCCAGGCCGGCGACGACGAACCACGGGATGCGGACTCCGGTCTCGGGGACCGCATCCCGGGGTGCGTCCACGTCGACCGTGATGGTCCTGTGGCCTGGTGTTCGGTCTGCCACGACATCTCCTTGCAGCGGCTGGCTACGGCTCCCGGGTCGAGGACCCGGTACGCTCTCCAATTGAGAGCAAACTTCTTCATTCCGGACGAGCCACATCGGAGGTGCCATGCCAGATTCCGAGCAAGAGCGTGCTCGCCGCGCCATGACATCCGATGAACCGGAACTCGGGCATGACGATACCCCAGAGGAAACCACCTCGGGGCGCCGCTACGCCGCGGGAGACGATGCTGCCACCCAATCCGATGGGGGGCCTGGCCACGAGGAACCCGGGGACCAGCCCAACCCGTTCGCCAGGCCCGGCAGCCAGAGCGCCCTGCAGCCCCTGGACACACCGATCCCCCGGCCCTCCCTGTCCACCCGAGCGGTCGAGTCCTCCGCGGAGCAGACCTTCGGCAAGCGGATGGGGCCCCTGGCCGTGGGCCCCACACCGGCCCCCCGACGATCCGCGGACAGTTCGCAGACGCCCCCCGAACCCGACGAGCCGGTTGCGGGTTTCCCCGAGGACCCCTCGACACCAACCGCTTCCTGGTTCCAACACCACCGGCGCACGCTGCTGTTGGTCGGGGTGGGCGTCGTGGTGCTCGCCCTCCTGCTGGGCGGGGTCATCTACTACTGGCAGAGCGAGACCCGGCCGGTGGTGACCATGACCCCCAGCCCGGACCCCGTCCCGTCGCCGACCGAGGCCGCGGAACCCGAGGCCACCGAGGAAGACCTGATGACCGAGAGCGACGCGGAGGCGATCGTCCCCGGTGCCAGCTGGGTGGTCACCGGCACCACCATGGACCGGGCCGAGTTCCCTGGGCGCCTCACCTGCCTGAGCGCGGAGCCGAGTTCCATCAACCCCGTGATCGGGATGCAGCGCCAGTTGGGCACGTCGGAGGAGAACCAACTCGCCGCGATGCACCAGATCGACGTGTACAACTCCGTCGAGGACGCGCAGCAGGTCTTCGACGAGCGGAGCGCCGCCATCGCCAACTGCGGCGAGGTCCCCACCTACATCGAGTCATCCACAGCGGTCTACGGCATCGCCGACGCCACGCTGCAGGTGACGGTCTCGTTCCAGAACGAGCCCGCCCAGTACCACAGCCTCCTCCTGGCCCACAATGGCCGTTCGATCACCATGGTCGACGTGGTGCGGCACGGCGAGCCGGTCACGCCCGAGGAGATCGTCCCCGGGCTGCTGCGCTCGATCAACGAGATATGTGGACCCTCGGATGGTGCCTGTCCCACCACTCCCGAGTTCCGGCCTGCGCTGGTCCCCGCTGCCGAGCCCGCCGGGTGGTTGATCCCCTCGGACCTGCCCCGGCTGCGACCGGGTGCCGGTCTGTGGAACGCCCGCACTCCTGCCCAGGTCACCACGCAGGGGACGGGATGCGAAAACCTGCCCCTGGCCACCGAGCCGGGGCCCCTGGAGCGCTCCCAGCGCACCTTCCTGCTGACCCAGGACGAGGCCACGCCCGGGGCCTTCGGCCTGGACGAGCTGGTCTTCGACTTCGGGGACCAGGAGACCGCCCAGGAGTTCACCCAACGCCTGGTCACCAACATCGCGGGCTGCGACGACCGGGTGATGACCGCCGAGGTCTCGGAGCCGACCGAGGCCACGGGCGTGGGTGCCGCTGGCGAGCAGCTTGCCTCGCAGCAGTTCCTGGTGGAGCAAGCCACTTCCAGTGACGCGTCGGTCTTTTTCCAGGTGGCGGTGGGCACCGCTGGTCAGCGCGTGACCTACACGATGGCCACCGTCACGGAGGACTACCAGTTCACCCAGGACCAATGGGACGCCATCGCCCTGAGGGCCATGCAGCGCGCCACCCAGGGCTGAGGCGTCCTCAGCCCTTCTTGTGACGGAGCTGGGCGATGATGTCGCGCGCCAGTGCTGCGGTTTGGCTGGGGGTTTCCCCCACGCTCACGCCCGCCGCCTCCAGCGCCTCCTTCTTCGCGGCAGCCGTTCCTTCGCTGCCGGTGATGATGGCGCCGGCGTGGCCCATCGTCTTGCCGACAGGTGCGGTGAATCCCGCCACGTAGCCCACCACGGGTTTGGTGATGTTGTCGCGGATGAACTCGGCAGCCCGCTCCTCGGCGTCCCCACCGATCTCG
>CAZPSO010000234.1:0-4068 GCA_964588895.1 uncultured Tessaracoccus sp. | reverse complement strand
GGCCCTGGGGTTCGATGCCGTGGCGACCGGTCACTACGCCCGCATCGAGGAAGGGCCGCACGGGCTCGAGTTGCACCGGGCCGTGGATCCGGACAAGGACCAGTCCTACGTGCTGGGCGTGCTCACTCAGGAGCAACTCCGCCATTCCCTCTTCCCGCTCTCGGACACGCCGAAAACCGAGGTTCGCCAGGAGGCGGCCCGGCTCGGTCTGTCCGTGGCCAAGAAGCCCGACAGCCACGACATCTGCTTCATTCCCGACGGTGACACGCAGGGCTTCCTGGGTCGATACCTGGGTCAGGCCGAAGGCGAGATCGTCGACGCGCAGGGCGTCAGGCTGGGCATCCACCATGGCTCCCACAACTACACCATCGGCCAGCGTCGCGGTCTGGGCCTGACGGTGCCCGCGCCGGACGGTTCCCCCCGCTACGTGCTGCGCATCGAGCCCGTGCACAACACCGTCGTGGTCGGCGCCCGTGAGGACCTGGCCGTCAGCGTGCTGCACGGGATCCACCCCACCTGGACGCAAAACGCGGTGGAGGTTCCCTGGCGGGGCCAAGCCCAGTTCCGTGCCCACGGCACCCCCGGCGATGCCTCCATCCAGATGGAGGGCGGCGAGTTGGTGGTCACCTTCGACGAGGCGGTCACCGGCATCGCGCCGGGCCAGACGGTGGTGGTGTTCGACGGTACCCGCGTGGTGGGTTCCGCCACCATCGACCGGGCCGCCTGATGCGCACCACAGGCATCGGGTCGTTGCCCGGCACGGACTTCCGCGGCGCACTGGGTGCCATGCGCGAGGTGTTCCCCGATGTCCTCCCGCTACCGGAGCTGCCCGCCCGCGGCGTCGGGTCCGCCATGGTGGGCCGTACCCTCGGTCTGATCGAAGGGCTGGGCTTCGACCAGACCCCCTCCGGTTGGCGCCTGACCGATCACCCCGGGCGCGACCAACGTCGTGCCTCCACCTCGTGGAGAAGCGATCTCGACGACACCGAGGAGCTGCTGCAGGGCTTCGGCGGCACACTCAAGGTGGCCATCGCCGGTCCCTGGAGCCTCGCCACCGCCATCGCCCGGCCCCGCGGCGAGGCGCTCCTCTCGGACCGCGGCGCGGTCACCGAACTCTCCGAGGCGCTGGCCGAGGGGGCTGCAATGCTGGTGCAGCAGCTTGGCCGACGTGTCCCGGCAGCTTCTGTCCTGCTCCAGGTCGACGAGCCCGGAATCGTGGCCGTGGCGGACGGTGCAGTACCCACCGACAGTGGTCTGGGCAGGCACTCGCCCGTGGAGCTGCCGCGGCTCGTCGCAGCCCTGCAAAGAATCACCGGGCTGGGGGCTCAGACGCTCATGCACTGCTGTGCTCCCGGCTCCTGGTTGGGGCTGGCCAGGAGTGCCGGGTTCGGCGGCGTGGCCCTTGACGCACGCCTGGCAACCGGTCACCTGGACGAGTTGGCGGCCTGGGTGGACGCGGGCGGGAGGGTGGTGCTGGGCGTTGTGGACACCACCCGGCCCCGTCATCAGCCGGCTGACGAACTGGTGGCCCGGGCGCTGGCTGTCCTCCGGCCACTCGGGATGGACGCCGGGTCCCTGGTTGCGAAGACCTGGCTCGCGCCCGCCTGCGGGATGGCCACCTGGCCCCAGCCCCTGGTGATGCCCCAGCTGGAGCAACTGGCGCGCAGCGCCGACCTGCTGGCCGAGCAGCTGACCGGATGATCGCTTAGGCTTGGCCCCGTGCGCATCTTCTCCGACCTGAACCTGAACGGCCAGGCGCCCCTGCGAGCCCAGCCGAAGGTGGGGGAGTGGGGCCCGGATCGCGTCATCTCCACCAGGGCGAAGAAGTGGCAGCGGGTCCTGGTGCCGGTGGTGTCCCTGCTGCTCGCCGTCGGGTTGTTCTTCCTGGGCAGGATGTTCTACCTGATGCTGACCCAGTCCACCGCACTCATCTGACTCGGCCCAGACGGTGTCCCGGCGCTAGGCTGGCGGTTGAATTCACCACCGACCCCAGGAGAACTCCTCGTGGCTCTGACCCCCGAAGACGTGTCGCGGCTGGCTGCGCTGGCCCGCATCGAACTCGACGAGACCGAATGCGAAGAATTGGCGCCGGAACTCGACGTCATCCTCAATTCCGTGACGCAGGTGGCGGACGTGGTCGACGAGTCCATCCCGCTCATGACCCACGCGCTCCCGATGACCAACGTCATGCGCCACGACCAGGTGAGGCCGTCACTGACCCAGGCGGAGGCCCTCTTCGGCGCCCCCGACAGCGAGGCCGGCCGGTTTCGCGTGCCAAGGATCCTGAGCGAGGATTGAGATGAAGCACTTCACATCCCTGGCCGCCCACGAACTGGCCGCCCTGATCCGCACCGGCGAGGCGAGCGCCCTGGAGATCACCGATGCGCACCTGGCCCGGATCGCCGAGCTCAACCCGTTGCTCAACGCCTTCGTGCACGTGGACGTCGACGGCGCCCGTGAGGCCGCGCGTGCCGTCGACGTCGCCGTCGCCAACGGGGACGAGCTCTCTGCCCTGGCAGGTGTCCCCATTGCCCTCAAGGACAACCACTGCACGCGCGACATGCCCACCACCTGTGGCTCGCGCCTGCTGGAGGGGTGGGTGCCGCCCTATGACGCCACCATCGTGACCCGCATCCGGAAGGCCGGCATGGTCATCCTCGGCAAGACCAACATGGACGAGTTCGCGATGGGGTCCAGCACGGAGTCCTCCGCCTTCGGCCCCACCCGCAACCCCTGGGCCCCTGACCGCGTCCCCGGCGGTTCGGGGGGTGGCTCCTCGGCCGCCGTCGCAGCCGGCATGGTGCCACTGGCGATGGGCTCCGACATCGGCGGCTTCATTCGACAGCCGGGCGCCGTCACTGGAACCATCGGCATCAATCCCACTTACGGCGGGGTCTCACGCTACGGGGTGGTGGCCATGGCCTCCAGCCTGGACCAGCCCGGCCCGTGTGCCCGCAACGTCCTCGACGCCGCCCTGCTGCACCGGGTCGTCGGCGGACATGACGAGATGGATTCCACCTCCATCACCGAGGCGCTTCCCGACATCGTCGGTGCCGCCCGTGGCGCGGACCTGACGGGCCTGCGGGTCGGTGTGGTCGCCGAGTTCGGCGGCGAGGGCTACGAGACCGACGTGATGGCCCGCTGTGGTGAGGCAATCGAGGCACTGCGCGAGGCGGGCGCCGAGATCGTGGAGGTCTCCTGCCCCCACTTCGAGTACGCGCTGAGCGCGTACTACCTGATCATGCCCGCGGAACTCTCCAGCAACCTGGCCAGGTTCGACGGGGTGCGCCACGGCCTTCGCGTGGGCGACGACGGAACCCGCTCCACGGAGGAGGTGACCGGTCTCACCCGCGGCGCCGGCTTCGGCCGCGAAGCCAAGCGGCGCCTGATCATCGGTACCCACGCCCTGTCCAGCGGTTACCACGACCAATACTACGGCTCCGCCCAGCGCGTGCGCACGTTGGTGGCACGCGACTTCGACGCGGCTTTCGAGCAGTGTGACGTCCTGGTCTCGCCCACCACGCCCACCACCGCATTCAGGTTGGGAGAGCGACTCGACGACCCGATGGCGATGTACAAGGCCGACCTGTGCACCATCCCGTCCAACCTCGCGGGCAATGCGTCGGGGTCCTTCCCCGTGGGGCTTTCCGGTGAGGGCTTGCCAGTGGGTCTCCAGGTGATCGCCCCGCCCATGGCCGACGACCGCGTCTACCGCGTGGGGGCCTTCCTGGAAGCCGCGTTCCCGCCGGCGATGCCTCGACTGGAAGGAGCAGGGCGATGACCGACCTGATGGACTTCGGTGAAGTGCTGGAGCACTTCGACCCCGCACTCGGACTTGAGGTGCACGTCGAGCTCTCCACGGCGTCCAAGATGTTCTGCGGCTGCTCCACGGCATTCGGTGCCGAACCCAACACGCAGACCTGCCCCGTGTGCCTGGGCCTGCCGGGGGCGCTGCCCGTGGTCAACGCGAAGGCGGTGGAAAGCGCGATCCGGATCGGGCTGGCACTGGGATGCCAGATCGCGGGCTGGGGCAGGTTCGCCCGCAAGAACTACTTCTACCCGGACATG
>CAZPSO010000233.1:0-4095 GCA_964588895.1 uncultured Tessaracoccus sp. | reverse complement strand
GGCGAGTGGAAATCTGGCATCCGCTCCGAGGGTGGCTCGTACTCGATCCTCTCGTTCATCCGCAAGGTGGGCCAGGGCGTCGGGGGCTGGGCCGGCGGCGCCATCATCGGCATCTTTGGCTATGTGGCAGCGGCCCCCTCCCAAACCGAAGGGGCTTTGCAGGGCATCCGGCTGGCCTCGGGCATCCTCCCCGCCATCCTCGCCCTGTTCGCCCTGCTGGTGATGTTGCGTTATCCGCTGGGCGCCGAGGAGCACTCCAACATCGTGCTCGAACTCAACGAGCGACGTACCGAAGGCGAGGTGAGCGCACGCCTGGGCGTCGAACCCGAAAAGCTGCGGGTGGATCCGGTGGGCGACGGCCGCACCACTCTCATGCGCCATCCCAGCAAGGACATGCCGGTGGTCACGCTGTTTGGCACCAGCGGCTCCGGCGCCTCGGACATCGGGCCGATGCTGGCGGAAGCCCTCAACGTCCCCTTCTTCGGGCAAGCGCTCAGTTCGGAGGACCTCTCCAAGGTGGACCGCCGCGCCCTGAGCTCCGACAACGTCTTCGACCGCTGGCTGCGCACCGTGTCGTACTCCGCCACCCAGGACGCCACCATGGATGCCGCGCTCGACAACTCCCAGAACCACGACCTGGCACTCGCCAACACCCGCGAGGTGCTGGAATCCGTGGAGGATGGCGGCGTGGTGCTGGGCCGCAACGGCGCCCTGATCCTGGGCAAGGCCGTCGGAGCCCTGCACGTGCGCCTGGTGGCCCCCCGGTGGCTGCGGATCAACAGGGTGGGCCAGCGCCTGAGCCTCGACCCGGCCGCCGCGGCCGAGGAGGTGGCAACCGAGGACCGGCTGCGGTCTGAGCTGTCCAAGCGCATGTACCAGTGGGATCCCAACCAGAGCGACGAAAGCTACGACGTCGTCATCAATACGGGATCGGTCACCTACCAGGAGGTGGTGGCGATGGTCGCCGGCATGTATCGCGCCAAGTATCCCGTGCGGGCCGCCAAGGCTGAGGATGCGCCCGACGTGGGCGCCGACGAGCAGCTCGGCGACCAGGACTGATCGGGGTCCAGCCGTCGAGGACGTCGCGGCCTGAATCGGCGGGGTGCCCCGGCGGGGGCTGGGCTCGTGCACGATAGAGGTATGGATCCACGCCAGTTCTGGGACACGATGGCCCCCCGCTACGACTCGGCGGTCTCGTTGCTGGAGCGCCGCTTCATGGCCTGGGGACGACGGCGCACCGTGCCTCTGGCCCGGGGCCGGGTGCTGGAGATCGGCATGGGCACAGGTGCCAACCTTCCGCTCTACGACCGGGAGGTCGAACTGGTGGGAACCGACATCAGCCAGGGGATGCTGGACGAGGCGGCCAGCAAACTGGACCGCGCACCCTCTCGGGTGGTCCTCAAGCTGGCCAGCGCCGTCGAACTGCCCTTTGGTAACGAGGAGTTCGACACGGTCGTGGCCAGCTACGTGATGTGCTGTGTCCCTGATCTGGAGCGGGCACTGGGAGAGGCGGTGCGGGTGCTGCGGCCGGGCGGCGATCTCCTGTTGGCCGACCACGTCGCCTCCTCCAATCCGCTGGTGCGAATGGGACAGCGGATCCTGGAGTTCTTCACCATCCGCCGGGCGGATGAGCACTTCACCAGACGGCCCCTGGACCACCTCGATGGTCTCGAGGTGATCGCGAGCGGTCGTCGGAGCCTGGGCATCATGGAGTGGGTGCACGCCCGCAAATCCCACTGAGCCGGGTGGGGGCCAGCCGCCGGGTGGCTAGCATGGGCCAGGACCATCCGGCTGAAAGGGCAACTACATGAAGATCGGCATCATCTCGGGTTCGCTGCGCGAGGGGCGCAAGTCCACCGCCGTCGCGCAGTGGGTGGCGGAGCACGCAGCAGGCCGGGACGGCATCGAGTTCGAGGTGCTGGAAGTGGCCGACTTCGACATCCCCGTCCTGACCAGCGCAACGCACCCGATGCAGGCCAAGCGACGTTACGACTCCGAGGCCGTCCAGAACTGGGGTGCCGCCGTCGACGCGTGTGACGCCTTCGTCTTCGTGACCCCCGAGTACAACCACGGGGTGCCCGGGGGATTCAAGAACGCCGTCGACTCGATCGGCCCCGAGTGGGTGGGCAAGGCTGTCGGCTTCGTGTCCTATGGTTCCGCCGGTGGCACCCGAGCCGTGGAACAGTGGCGCCAGATCATGGGCAACTTCAATGCCTACGCCGTTCGCAACCAGGTCACGATGTCGATCTTCACCGACTGGAAGGACGGGGTCTTCAGCCCTCATGAGCGGTACGTGGGAGACCTCGACGCACTGCTCGACCAGCTGCAGAAGGCAGCCGGCCAGCTGGCCTGAGATTCATCCGTTGGCCTGGTGGGTCACGGTCGGTACCTGCTGCCGGCCGTGGCCCACCAGCGTCGGCCCATCTAGCGATCCTTGGGTCGCTAGGCCGCAGCGAGCACCTCGGTAGGGGTGGCGTTGGCGGCCCGTCGACCGGGCAGGACCGAGGCTGCCGCAGCAGCCGAGATGCAGACGACCACCAATATCGCCGTCAGCACCGCGTCGATGCCGAAGTGCACCTCCAGGTTGAGGTCGTCCCCCATCATCAGGAACGCCGAGCTGACCCCCAGCCACCCGAAGAAGGCGCCGGCGATGATGCCGATGACGGTACCGACGACGGCGAGGAGCATCGCCTCCGCCAACAGCATGAGCCGCAGACCGGATCGCTGCATCCCGAGCGCCCGTAGGAGTGCGGACTCGCGTTGGCGCTCGATGACTGACAATCCGAGCGTGTTGCCCACGCCCACCAGGGCGATGACCACCGCCACGCCGAGCAGCGCAGTCAGCACGATGAGAATCACGTCGAGGACCTGCTCGAGGACGCCGGCGACGACTGCACCGCCATCGACGACGAGGTCTTCCGGTCCGGTCTCCAGCACCGTCAGCACCTGGTTGAGTGCCGTGGCCGAACTCCTGTCGCTCAACTGGATCCAGATCTCCGCCACCTGGGATTCACCGGCGAGCATCTGAAAGGTCGCATCGGAGACGGCGGCCACCACCGATGCCATCTCCGGATCCTGGACGACCTTGAGCGTGATGGGCCCGGAGATCCCCTCCAGCGTCAGCTCATCGCCCGGCACGCCGAGGAACCCGCTGACGAGGATGGTGTCGTCAGGCAGGTCGAGGCGGTCGGGCAGCCCCAACTCGGCGCGTACCGGGTTGGTATTGCGAATCCAGACGGGCCAGTCCTCCACCTCCACCTGCTTGCTCTCGACGGTGACCACCTTCGAGGCGCCGTCGACCTCACGGACCGAGCCGATGAACTCCCCGGACAGTGGGCTCTCGGAGCGGGCACTGATGTCGGTGGGGAACCGCTCGTCGATGGCTTCCATGCCCGTGGTGCGGATGGTGGCCACTGCCACCTGGAGCGTGACCACGAGTCCCACGGCCAACATGAGGGCCACCGTGGTGGCGGCCGCACGCCTGGGATTGCGTGCGGCATTCTCCGCGGCGAGACGCGTGGTGGCTCCGGCGAAACCGAAGATCCTCCCGAGCAGCCGCAGGAGGCCCGCGACGTAGAGGGGTGCGGCGGCCAGGACGGCGACCGAGATCAAGGCTCCGGCCAGTATGGCCCACACCAGTGCAAACTCGGGATTCAGCCGACTCATCGCGATGAGGCCGACACCACCGAGTAGCAACAACGTGCAGAGGACGGCGCGCAGCACGCCCGCGCGCTTTGCCTCTTCCACGGTCGGGACCACCTGGAGGGCCTCCAGTGGCTTGACCCGGGTGGCGGCGAGCGAGGGGGCCAGCACCGAGAGCAGGGTGGCCAGCAGGCCGACCCCGAAGGCGATGCCCAGTTCGGCGGGGCGCAGCACCAGACCCCAGAACCAGGATCCGGTGTAGAGGCTGGCCAGTGCTGCCACACCCACCCCCAGTGCGACGCCCAACAGCGAGCCGATGAACCCCAGAAGCACCGCCTCGGTGATCAGTCGACGACGAACCTGGCCTGTGGACGCTCCGACGGCCCGCAGCAAGCCGATCTGGCGGCGTCGCTGGGTGACGAGGATGGTGAAGGTGTTGGAGATGATGATCAT
>CAZPSO010000232.1:1729-4097 GCA_964588895.1 uncultured Tessaracoccus sp. | reverse complement strand
CGTCGAGCTCCTCCTGGGTGGGCAGCTCGCCGTTGAGCAGCAGGTAGGAGACTTCGAGGAACGTGGACTTTTCGGCCAGCTGTTCGATGGGATACCCGCGGTAGCGCAGAATGCCCTCGTCGCCGTCGATGAAGGTGATGGCGGACTGGCACGATGCCGTGTTGACGTACCCGGTGTCCAGCGTGACGTTCCCGGTGGTGCGCAACAACTTGCTGATGTCGTACCCGTCGTTGCCTTCAGTCGCGTTGACGACGGGGAGGTCCATTTCGGTCTCGCCGTGCTTGAACGTGGCGCTATCAGTCATCTTTGTCAGGTGCCTTCCTTGAAGTGACGGCTACTTCGCCATCAAGAGCAGAACCGGTCGGTGGGTTGCAGCCACGATACAGGCCCCGTTGCGTGCAGCGAAGGGTGGTCTCCCCAGACTAACGGAGTGGGCTGCCGCGGTCTAAACCACAACAACGATTGCCCGACTCCTTGTAGTAGAGCCGGGCAATCGGTTATGTTCGAGGGTTGCGCTGGATCAGATGCCGTCCGAGGACTCGGAACGCGTTACCTTCTCGCCCGTGGCGGGGTCGCTGACCGTACGGGTCTCGCTGACCCTGGAGCGCTGCGAGGCGATCAACGCCCATATGAGCCCCAAGATGCCTGCAGCGATCAGGATGTAGCCGACCACATCGAGGCTGACATAGGGGATTTCAGCCTCGACGGCAAACGCCAGGATGGCGCCGATCGCGATCAAGAACACTGAACTACCAATACGCATGGTGGCTCCTATCTTTCCGGTTCACCCCTTGTGGGGGCAGGAGACACATTACGGCAGCGGGTCGTGCGATGGCGTATCCGGCGACATTACGGGCGGTTGGCGATAGCGTGAGCCTCGTGAACGCAGGCGTGCAAAACTCAGGGTCGGGCGAAGACAGGCTCGACGACACCGTGGATTCCCTCCAACCTCCCGCCGAACTGGAAGCCGAACCGGGTGCGCTGGCGCAGCAGGAGGCACCCAAGTGGAAGGTGTTCTCCTGGGCGATGTGGGACTGGGGCACCCAACCGTTTGCCACGGTCATCACCACGTTCGTCTTCTCCGTCTACCTCACCTCGTCCATCTTCGGCGAGGAGAACTACACCAGCACCATGCTGGGCTGGGCCATGGGCATCGCCGGCCTGTTCATCGCGCTGCTCGCCCCCGTTCTGGGCCAGGGTTCGGACCGGTCTGGCCGCCGAATGAGCAACCTCATGGTGCAGACCATCTTGCTGGCAGCGTTGTCGGCGTCGCTGTGGTTCGTCGCACCCGAGCCCAGCTATTTCATCCTCGGCCTGGTGCTGCTCGGCGTCGGCAACGTGATCGCGGAGACCGCCAACGTCAATTACTACGCCTCCATCGAACACGTGGCCACCCCCAAGTCCGTGGGGCGCGTCTCCGGCGTGGGATGGGGTCTTGGCTACCTCGGTGGCATCACCATCCTGCTGCTGATCGTCGCCTTGCGGGGCATGGACTTCGCGGCCGACGACGTCCGCTTCGCCATGCTCGTCTGCGGCGCCTGGGCACTGTTCTGCATTCCCATCTTCATTGCGCTGCGAGATGACCAGGTCAAGCGGGCCGCCTATCTGGAAGCCCGGCACCGCGAAAAGGCGGCCCGGCCCGCCCTGCGTGACGCGCTGGGCGCAGCCAGCGGGCTTGGTGGCCGCATCGCGGTGCTCTACCGCCACTCCCCGTTGAAGCGGGTGGGCGACGCCTACGGCCGGCTCATCCAATCCGTGAAGGACCTCTACCGCGAATCCCCCAACACGGTCTACTTCCTGCTCGCCTCCGCCCTGTTCCGGGACGGCCTGTCCGGGGTGTTCACCTTCGGGGCGGTGCTGGCCCGCGGAACTTTCGGTTTCAGCTTCGGGGAGGTGATCCTGTTCGGCGTGGCCGCCAACGTCACGGCCGGCGTCGCCACCATCATCTTCGGCTTCCTGGACGACCGCGTCGGTCCCAAGAAGGTCATGATGTTCTCCCTCGGTTCGCTGGTGGTCCTGGGCCTCGGAGTGTTCCTGTTCCACGACCTGGGCAAGACCACGTTCTGGATCCTCGGGCTCGCATTGTGCCTGTTCGTCGGCCCCACCCAGTCGGCCAGCCGCTCCTTCCTGGTGCGCGCCACACCCAAGGGCAAGTCAGGCGAGATCTTCGGCCTCTACGCCACCACCGGTCGGGCCGTGTCCTTCCTCTCGCCGCTGGCCTGGAGCAGCGCCATCCTGCTGGGCGCTTGGATCACCGGCGAGGAGAACACCCAGTATTTCGGCATCGTCGGCATCATCCTGATCCTCGGACTGGGCATGATCGCGCTGGTGGGTGTGAAGGAAAAGGGCTACGCCTTCGAGCAGAAGT
>CAZPSO010000232.1:0-1629 GCA_964588895.1 uncultured Tessaracoccus sp. | reverse complement strand
GGCATGATCGCGCTGGTGGGTGTGAAGGAAAAGGGCTACGCCTTCGAGCAGAAGTAGCCCTCAGCCCGGCGTCGCGCCCACCAATTCCCGGGATTGCTGCTCGAACTGCTCGTGGCTGAGCGCCCCCACGTGGACAGACTGAAGGGTGCCGTCGGCATCGATGAGGTAGTGCGACGGGACTCCGCGGACCTGGTAGCGGTTCGAGATCTGGCCCGTCGGATCCGGGATGGAGGTGAAGGACATGTCCGTGCGCTCCATGTACGGGACCACCTGCGAACTGGCCTCGCGCAACCATACGGAGACCACTTGCACGTCGCCCTTGTCGTGCAGCGCCTGCACCTCGGGCGCCTCGGAGCGGCAGTTGGCGCACCAGGTGGCGTTGAACACCAGCCACACGGGCTTGCCCCTCAACGACTCCAGGTCCACGGTTTCCCCGGTGGTCAGCAACCCGCTGAACTGCGGGGCAGCCTCGCCCACCGTGGGCGCCGGGCCGGCAGCGGCCACTTCCACCTCGCTGAAGTCGCCGTCACCGCCGCCCTGCAACCACCCGACCGCTCCCACCACAACAGCAGTCACCAGAGCCAGGACCAGCAGGTTGACCCAGGGCACTCCGGAGCCGCCCCCGGTGGTGCTGACCTGGTCCTGATCCTGCTCGGCCACGAGGTCAGGCATAGGAGTGCAGTCCCCCGAGGAAGTGGTTGCCGAAGTAGGTGAACAGCACGGCGGCGAACGCGATGACCAGCAGCCAGGCAGCCCGCTTGCCGTTCCAGCCGTGGGCGACGCGTGCATGCAGGTATGCGCCGTACAGCAGCCACGTCACCAGCGAGGCGGTCTCCTTGGGGTCCCAGCCCCAGAAGCGGCCCCAGGCGACGTTGGCCCAGTATGAACCCAGCGCGATCATGATGGTCAGCAGCGGGAAGGTGAACACCGCGGCCCGGTAGCCCACCTCGTCCAGCACGTCCCGCTTGGGCATGCGCGGGATCTTCCGCAACTTGGGGTAGAGCAGCCACAGGATGGCAGCGGCGAAGGAGACACAGGCGGCGCCGTAGCCCAGCACCGCGAAGATCACGTGCGTGGTGAGCATCAGGTCGTTGTGCAGGGCAGGAACCAGGGGGCGCACGGAGGTGTCCAGGTTCATCCCGTAGACCAGAAGCAGGGCAGCGATGGGCAGCACCACCAAGGCCAGGACGCGCAGCTTGAACCGGGCCACGAACAGCAGGTGCGCCACGAGGATGCCCCAGACGAACGAGATGGCGAACTCGTGCTGGTTGGCGAAGGGGCCGTGGCCGGTCTCGATGGCGCGCACCACAAGGTAGAACGTGACCATCGCCAGGGCGAGGACTACGAACGCGGTGGCGTACCACGCCATGCCGCCGTGTGCCCTGCCGCTCTTGGCAGCCGGGCCCGGATAGGGGGAAACGGGGGAGATGGGGCTGCGGGGTTCGTCTCCCGCCTCCTGCGTCCCGACGCTCACCCTCACGCGGGATGCCCGCTCGGCAGCGGTGGTGCTGTTCCGGAGCTTGCTCACCAGAGCCAGCTCGAGGAAGAAGGCCGCGAAGATGAAGACCGCCGCAGCGATCACCAGGTATTTGCCAATCTCGAGCATCAGCGTGCTTCCTTTCCGGTGTG
>CAZPSO010000231.1:0-4110 GCA_964588895.1 uncultured Tessaracoccus sp. | reverse complement strand
CCAGTGCGTGCGTGGAACTTGGCCACCTGGGTGACGATCTGGTCGAACGCGGGATAGACGAACCCGTCGAACTGGATCTCCACCACGGTGCGGTACCCGCGCATGGCCAGGCCCACGGCAGTTCCGACGATCCCCGACTCCGCCAGCGGGGAGTCGATGACCCGGTTGTCCCCGAACTCGGCCTGCAGGCCCTCCGTGATGCGGAAGACTCCCCCCAGCTTGCCGATGTCCTCGCCGGCGAGGAGGACCTTCGGGTCAGCCTGGAGCGCTCGGCGCAGACCCTTGTTGAGGGCCTTGCCCAAGGTCAGTGTCTCGCTCATCAGGACTCCTCGAAGCTGGCTGCCCACTCGGCATACTCACGTCGCTGGGCTTCCAGCTCCACGGTGGGTTCTGCGTGGACCGCTGCGAAGACGTCGTCCATGGTGATGTCCTCCAGCTGCGCCACCCAGGAGCGGATCTCTGCCCCGTAGTCGTCGGCCTCCTCGGCGAGTGCGGTGAGGTGTGCCTCGTCGATGACTTCCTCTGCCGTGAGGTACTTCGTCAGCCGGGCGATGGGGTCGCGTCCCCGCCACCGCTCCTCCTCCTCCCAGGCCCGGTACTTGGTGGGGTCGTCCGAGGTGGTGTGGGCGCCCATCCGATAGGTGTAGGCCTCGATGAAGGAAGGTCCTTGACCCGAGCGGGCACGATCGAGGGCCCACGTGGTGACTGCCTGCACGGCAAGCACGTCGTTGCCGTCCACCTGCAGGCCGGGGAACCCAAAGCCGCGAGCCCTTTGGTACAGGGGTATCCGGGACTGCAGCGAGATCGGTTCGGAGATGGCCCATTGGTTGTTCTGGCAGAAGAACACCACGGGCGACTGGTAGCTGGACGCGAACACGTAGGCCTCGTTCACGTCACCCTGGGAGGAGGCGCCGTCACCGTGGTAGACGATCACTGCCTCGTTCTCGGCCGGGTCCTGATTGCCCACCTTGCCGTCAAGCGCCAGACCCATGGCGTACCCCGTGGCGTGCAGCGTCTGGGTGCCGATCACGATCGAGTAGTTGCGGAATCGGGTGGAGAGGTCCCACGCCCCGGCGTCGCAGCCACGGAACAGTCCCAGGAGTTGCCGCAGGGGAACCCCCATGGTGTAGGCCAGGCCGTGCTCGCGGTAGGAAGGGAAAGCCACGTCGCGCGGGCCGAGTGCGCGACCAGAGCCCACCTGGGCCGCCTCCTGCCCCAGCGACGGGGGCCACATCCCCAGTTCCCCCTTGCGCTGGAGGGCAGTGGCCTCGAAATCAAACCGGCGGGCCATGGTCATGTCGCGCAGCATGCCCACCATGTCCTCGGGGGTGCCTCCGAAGCTGAACTCGTCGTGCTCCACACGGACGCCTTCAGGGCTGAGCAGCTGGACCATGGTGTCGCTATGACCGTCCACGCGGACTTTCTCCTTCTCCAGGAACAAGTTACGCAACCGTAGCTTACGCTTCCGTAAGGGGACCTGCCACGCGAAACGGGACTCTCGGCCACAAAGAAACCCAGAGGCGGTTGTGGGCTTCACACAAGGCCCCGGCGGGGGTGACCTGAGAGACTCCCAGAGCATTCCCAGCAACTGCTTCACTTGTCCCCCGAGTGAATGTAGTGTGAACGAGACCTGAACCGACTTGACCCGATGGCGGGTTTGGTCCGAGGGTGACTTGCGAGGCGTGTCAACATCGCGCGCCCAACATCGGCTTCCACGGAGACTTCATGATCACAACGTCCAAGCGGTGGGCCGCGAGCCTGGCCGCATCGTCGCTGGCTGTCAGCGGAATGGTCCTCCTCACCGCCCCCGCCGGGGCCGACGACGAGGTCACAACAATGCAGTGCGAGGCCACCGGCACCGCCAACATCCTCAGCTACAACGACTTTCATGGCCGCATCCTGCACGCCGACCGCTTCTTCTCCATCGTGGAGCAGCAGCGAGCGGAACACGGTGAAGACAACGTGCTCACCGTCAGCGTCGGAGATGACATCGGTGGGTCGATCTTCGAGTCGATGATCGATCGGGACTTTCCCACCCTGGACATCCTGAATGCCATCGAGGTGGACGTGCAGGCCGTCGGCAACCACGAATTCGACGCTGGCTGGGCCGACCTCTCCGGCCGCGTGGCTGGCCACACCGACTTCAACCACCTGGGTGCCAACGTCTACCGCGCCGGCACCACCGACGTGGCCGACCCCCTCCTGCCGCACGAGATCTTTGACGTCAACGGCCTCCGTGTGGCGGTTGTCGGGGCCGTGACCCAGAACCTTCCCGGCCTGGTGGACCCCAGCGGCATCGCCGACCTGACCATCGGCAATGCGGTGGAGGCTCTGAACCGCGAGGCCGCGGTCCTGGCCGCCGATGACGACGTGGACTTCATCGTCGCCGCCATCCACGAGGGGGCAGCGGACCCGAACGCCTCCCCCGCCCAAAACGCCGCCTCCTCGCAGGTCTTCGACCAGATCTACAACGGGCTGTCGGACAGCTTCGACCTGGTCCTCAACGGCCATACCCACCAGATCTACGACTGGACGACGCCCGGCGGCGCTCCGCTGCTGCAGGCGGAGTCCTACGGTGAGTACTTCAACTCCGTCGAGGTCGACTTCGACGCCGACGGAAACGTGTGCGAACTCCGGACTGAGCAGATCGCCACACCGGACGATGCCCTGGAGACCCCGCGGATCCAGGAGATCCAGCGGATCATGCAGGAAGCCGAGCGCAGCGCCGAGGTCGAGGGCGCCAGGATCGTGGGCGAGGCCACCGAGGCCATCTCCACCCCCACGGGCAACGCCGACAAGCGTGATGTCGAATCCCCGATCACCAACGCCGTGGCCCAGATGTTCCATGAGGTTCTCGGAGACGGCGACGCCGAGTTCATCGGTGTCCAGAACCCGGGTGGCACCCGGGCATCGTTCGACGCCGGCGAAATCAGCTACCGGGAGGCCGCCATGGCCCTGCCCTTCGCCAACTCGCTGTTCGTGACGGAACTGACGGGCGCAGGAGTCAAGGAAATGCTGGAGCAGCAGTGGCAGCGCAATGCCGACGGCACCGTTCCGTCTCGCCCCTTCCTGCGCCTGGGTTTGTCCGACAACATCACTTACACCTACGACGAGTCTCGCGACGAGGGCGACCGTATCCTCAGCATCCACGTGGGCGGCGCTCCCATCGATCCCGCCAGGCACTACACCCTGGGCTCGGGTTCGTTCCTGATCGGTGGCGGCGACCAGTTCCACGCCTTCCGTGACGGCGTCAACACCCGCGATGCGGGGCGCGTCGACCTCGAGGCCTGGGTCGGCTGGGTGGGAGAGAACAGCCCCCTGTCCCCGGACTACTCCAAGCGTGGCGTCTCCGTGCAGACCTCGGTCAGCAGCGACACCGTCGCCTTCACGCTGGGAGAACTCCTGGGCGAGGGCCTGGCCGACGAGACCCTCGACATGAATCTGGCCGCCTCCGAGGGGGACCTCCCGGTCTCTCCCGCACTGGCCAACGCCAGCATCATCGCCACGATCGGTGGTTCTGAGGCCGCCCGTGGCACCGTCGTCGACGGCGTGGGCAACATCACCGTCCCGCGCTCGGCCTTGGTGGCCGGCGGAACACTCACCCTGACGGTGGAGACGTCCGGCACGACGGTCCTCTTGCCGGTCCGAGCCGATTGGCCACAGGACGGCGGGACTCCGAGCCCCGGGACCCCCAGGCCCGGAACCCCGCGCCCGGGTCTGCCGGGTACCGGAGTCTGATCCACTGACCCGCTGATACGCCCCGCTCCTCCTATCGAGGGGCGGGGCGTTCCGCATGTCGGCTCAGGCGATTCGCCGGCGATACTTGGGCTCGCCAGCGATCGAAACGCTGGCCAACCTGGGCTGAGCAGCGAGCGCCGGAACCCGACCTGCCCGACGCGCTGCCGGGTCAGCCGTCGGCGAGGGTGGAGACCAGGAGGGCCTTGATGGTGTGCATCCGGTTCTCGGACTGGTCGAAAACGATGCTGGCGTCAGACTCGAACACCTCATCGGTCACTTCGAGCGCATCCAGGCCCGTCGCCTGGAACAGCTCCTCCCCGACGGTGGTGTTGCGGTCGTGGAACGCCGGCAGGCAGTGCATGAACTTCACGT
>CAZPSO010000230.1:0-4115 GCA_964588895.1 uncultured Tessaracoccus sp. | reverse complement strand
GACGAACACCGCCACCCCTTCTTCCACACCAACAACCTGTGGTTCGACCTGCAGCGGCTTCGCGACGTGCTCACCGAACGCAATTCGGTGCTGGGCCTGCCCATCATCCGCAACGAGAAGACCGCGGACCCCGCTGATCCCACCTCCACGCCGGTGATCCAGATCGAGTCGGCGATGGGGGCCGCCGTCGAGGTCTTCGAGGGGGCCAGGGCCATCTGTGTGGGCCGTGACCGGTTCCTGCCGGTCAAGACCACCAACGAACTGCTGCTGCTGCGCTCCGACGTCTACGAACTTCGCGACGACGGGGCGCTGGAGAGCACCGTCGAGAAGGCACCGGAAATCAGTCTGGACGACGCCCATTACAAGAAGGTCCAGGCCTTCGACGCGCGCATCCCCCAGGCCCCTTCCCTCAGACGTGCCTCCGCGCTGAAGGTGGAGGGCGACTGGACCTTCGAGGCCGACGTCACCGTGGTGGGTGCCGCCTTCCTCACCGACGCCGGCGAGTCCCGGACAGTGCCGGCGGGAACCACCCTTGGACAGTGAGGCGCGCCTGCTCGGGCAGGCGCTGACGGGGGAGGACCTGCCGCTGGAGGGCCATCTCCCCACCGCCCTGGCGGCTCATGGGTGGGACGCGGAACGCCTCGCCAGACTGCGGGACGAGCGGCAGCGCGGCGGTCAGCCCTGGCCGTTCCCGGTGCCCCTGGACTCCATCCGGGAAGTGGGCTTCGCGCGCTTCGACGCACAGCTGGCTGCGGTGCGTCGGGAATTGGGCCTGACGGGCCTGGTGGCCAGCGCCCCCGCCCAGCGGGGCCTCGACGCCGATGAACGACGCCTCAGCGCCGAACGGCCTCCCCACTGGTGAGGTCGTCCGCAGCCAGCACGGCTTTGGCGAGGGCGTCGTCCACCACCAGGTTTGTGGCCACCCGGGCCCGCAAGGCACCCAGCACGGCCCGGGCTTTCGCCGCGCCCGCGGCCACGCACAGCCGCCTCTCCAGCCGACGGAGCTCGTCCGGGTGCAGGCCCGTGGCCCGGGTGTTGATTTCGATGTCCTTCCAGGAACCGTCCTCCCGGAGGAAGACGGTGCAGACATCGCCCACCACCCTCTCGTCGTGCAGGCACCTGCGGTCCTTGTCGTCCAGGTAGCCACCGACGTAGACGTGCGAGGAAACGGGCCCCGTCAGTGACCCCACCCCGAAAATGGCCACATCCAGGGCACGCTGGGCCATCAGGACGGGTTTGATGCTGCGCTCCTGCCACATCGCCCTGCGCGTGACCGCCGAATCGAAGAAGGTGGGGACGGGGAACAAGACCGACCGCCCGGCGAACGCGTGCGCGAACTGGGTGATCATGGATCCGACGTAGGGGATGCCCGAGGTATGGGCGTTGGCCCCGCCGTTGATCTGGACCACTTCCACGTCCTCCATGGGCCTCGACGGCAGATGACGAACGATGCTGGCCAGCGTCGTACCCCACGCCACACCGATGCGCATGCCGTCGGTGGTGTGCTCGCTGATCATGCGCGCCGCCGCCTGCGACACCTGCTCCAACCGGTTCACTTCACCCACCCCGCTGTGGACGCTGACCACCGTCACCGCCAGCCCGAAGCGCCGGCCCATCTCGTGGGCGAGGCGCTGGTCGGTGCGGACCGGGTCGGTGAGCTTGATGGTGACGATCCCGCTGGTCCGTGCACGTTTGAGCATGCGGGAGACCGTGGAGCGGGACACTCGCAGGTCCTTCGCGATCTGTCCCATGGTGACGTCCTCCACGTAGTACCTGTAGGCCACGTCGTAGAGGCCTTCGTGGTCGGTCGCCGACCCCGGCAAGAGTTGCACCATGGCGGCATTGTTGCACGTTCGTGCATCCCGATGTACCTGGGGGTGGGAACTGTGAATGAATGGTTACAACGTCGCTGACAGGCCGTCGAAGGAGACCCACATGTATGCGCCACAGCTGAACCCCGGGCAGCGCGATCGTGCCATCGAGGCGATGCGTTCCGAAGAGTTCGACGTGGTGATTGTGGGGGGCGGGGTCACCGGCGCCGGGATCGCCCTGGACGCCGCATCCCGCGGCCTGCGGACCGCCATCGTGGAGGCGCAGGACTGGGCATCCGGCACGTCGTCCCGATCCTCGCGGCTGGTCCACGGCGGTCTCAGGTACCTCTACAACTTGGATTTCAAGCTCGTGGCCGAAGCGCTGCACGAGCGCGGCCTGCTCCTGACCAAGATTGCGCCGCACCTCGTCAAGGCCCAGCCCCTGCTGTGGCCCTTCAAGCAACGGATGATCGAGCGAGCCTACTCCGCGCTCGGTGTGGGCCTCTATGACGCCATGGCCATCGCGGGGGCGCGGGGACGCAAGACGGTGCCCGTGCAACGCCACCGCTCGAAGGCCGGTGCGTTGCGCCGCTTCCCCGGCATGAAGAAGGACTACCTGATCGGGGCCATGGAGTACTACGACGCCCGCGTCGACGATGCTCGGCTCGTGTTGACCCTGATCCGCACAGCGGTGGGTCTGGGGGTGGAAGCCGCCTCCCGCACCGCCGTGTCCGGCATGAGCAAGGACGCCGACGGGCGGGTGAACGGGGTCGAGGTACGTGACCTCGAAACCGGCGAGGAGTTCAGTATCTCCGCGAAGGCCGTGATCAACGCCACGGGCGTCTGGACCGAGAAGGTCCAGGACCTGGCCGGGGCCAAGGGTGGGCTCAAGGTGCTGGCCAGCAAGGGCATCCACATCGCGGTGCCCAGGGACGCCATCAAGTCGGACATCGGCATGTTCCTGCGCACGGAGAAGTCCGTGCTGTTCATCATCCCGTGGCAGCACTACTGGCTGATCGGCACCACGGACACGGCTTGGCACGAGCAATACCTCCACCCCGTCCCCACCAGCAAGGACATCGACTACGTCCTCGAGCACGCCAACGCCGTGCTGGACCCGCCGTTGACCCGCGACGACATCATCGGCACATGGGCGGGGCTGCGTCCCCTCCTGCAACCCCAGGTCCTGGAGGAGACCAAGTCCACCAAGGTCTCGCGGGAGCACACCGTGGCCGAGGCCGCCCCCGGGCTGACCGTGATCGCCGGCGGCAAGCTCACCACGTACCGTGTCATGGCCGAGGACGCGGTGGATTTCGTCCTCGGCAAGCAAGAGGCCAAGCGCCGCCCGTCCTCCACCCACGACCTGCCCCTCGTCGGTGCAGTGGGCCTGGACGCCATGACCTCGATGTCACAGCACATCGGGCAGAAGTATGGCTGGTCCGCGGCCAAGGTCGATCACCTGCTCGAGCGCTACGGCTCCGACCTGCGCAGCGTCCTGGCATTGATCGATGAGAAGCCCGAACTGGGCGAGGCGCTGGAGTCCGCGCCCAACTATCTCGGTGCCGAAGTGGTGTTCGCCTGCACCCACGAGGGTGCCGTGCACCTCGAGGACATCTTCCTGCACCGCATCCGGCTCAACACCGAGGTGCGAGACCGTGGCCTGTCGGCGATCGATGAGATCGGCGCCCTGGCCGCAGACGTTCTTGGGTGGTCCGCCGAGCGGCTGGAGCACGAGAAGAACAACTACCGGACCCGGGTGGAGGCCGAGTTGGCAGCCGAATCCCAGGATGATGACGCGTCAGCCTCCGCTGCGCGACTCGAAGCGGAGAACGTGGTCGACGGCTTCGACGCCTGACCGCCCTCCGCACAACTGAATCCCCCCACACGTCGTCATCCACGGTGGATGGCGGAAAACACAGACGGCACTGCAGCCGTCGAAAGGAGTATCCCTGATGGGAACCATTTTCCTCTCCGAGTTCGTGGGGACAGCGATGCTGCTCCTGCTGGGCTGTGGCGTGGTGGGCAACGCGCTGTTGGCCAAGACCAAGGGCAACGGCACGGGCTTCCTCTTCATCAACTGGGGCTGGGGCATCGCGGTCTTCGCCGGCGTGCTCGCCTCGCTGGCATCAGGTGGCCACATCAACCCCGCCGTCACCGTGGGCATCCTGGCCTCCGGCGCCCCCGAGTACGTCACGGGCGTCGACGTCACCCTGGTCTCCACCCTGACCTACATCTCCGCCCAGCTGCTCGGTGGCATCGTCGGCGGCATCCTGGCCTGGCTGGCCTACCGCCAGCACTTCGACC
>CAZPSO010000229.1:0-4117 GCA_964588895.1 uncultured Tessaracoccus sp. | reverse complement strand
GCCGGCGCGAGTCCCCCTATTCGGCCTGGGTGTCGGTCTCGGTGGGCTGCAACAATACCTGCACGTTCTGCATCGTCCCGGCCCTGCGCGGCAAGGAAACGGATCGCCGGCCCGGGGATGTGCTGGCCGAGATCGAGATGCTCGTGGGACAAGGCGTCCAGGAGATCACCTTGCTGGGGCAAAACGTCAACGCATACGGTGTGGAGTTCGGCGACCGCCGGGCCTTCGCGAAGCTGCTGCGCGCCTGCGGTGACATCGCGGGTCTGGAGCGGGTCCGCTTCACCTCGCCGCACCCGAAGGATTTCACCGACGACGTCATCGAGGCGATGGCCACCACCCCCAACGTGATGCCGCAGTTGCATATGCCACTGCAGTCCGGCTCCGACGCGATCCTGAAGGCGATGCGCCGTTCCTACCGCTCGGAGCGGTACCTGGGCATCCTGTCGCGGGTGCGCGAGGCCATGCCGCATGCCGCGATCACCACCGACATCATCGTCGGGTTCCCCGGTGAGACCGAAGCCGACTTCCAGGCCACCATGGACGTGGTGGAACGCTCAAGGTTCAGCGCCGCCTTCACGTTCCTGTACTCGCAGCGGCCGGGTACCCCTGCGGCCACGATGCCCGGGCAGGTGCCCCGCGAGGTCATGTCCGAGCGCTACGACCGGCTCGTCGCACTCGTCAACAAGACCGCCTGGGAAGAGAACGACAAGCTCACCGGGCGCGACGTGGAAGTCATGTTCGCGCTGGGGGAGGGCCGCAAGGACGAGCAGACCCGGCGGCTCAGCGGCCGCGCCCGCGACAACCGGTTGGTGCACGTCGCCGTCCCGGAGGACCCGGGCATGCGACCGCGCCCCGGGGACATCGCAACGGTACGCATCACCCATGCAGCGCCTCACCACCTGACCTCGGACGCCCCACTGCGTGCCCTGCGGCGCACCCGCGGCGGGGATGCCTGGGAGCAGCGCGAGAACCCGCCCACCCCCGTCGGCGTCGGGCTGGGCATGCCCGGTCGGGGAAAGCCCGCCACGGCGTGACACCAGGCCTGGTTTCCCGGGCCAGACGTCAGTGATGCAGCCGGGTCACCCCTTTTCGTCCTTGCGTGCCTCCTGCCGGGCGGGATCCTCGCCCGGGCCTCCCAGGCGGTCCACCTGGTCCTTGGCAAGGCTTTGGCCCTTGTCCACGTGCTTGGCGTACTTGCCGCCCGTCTTCTTGTCGGCGACGTCGCCAGCGCGGTCGATGCCGCTGTCGATTTTGTCGCCGTGCTTCTTGGCGGCGTCGCTGATCTTGTCGCGGTTGTTGTTTACCGCGTCGCCCACATTGTCCAGGATGCCCATGGGAGTTCCTCTCGTGTCATGACCAGATCGACTATGCCGCACCGCCGGGTCGCCGGCGGCATGTTCCCCGGAATCCGCCCTTTTCCGGCACTATGGGGGCATGTCGGTCATCGTCGTGGTGGGAGCCACCGCCACGGGCAAATCGTCCCTCGCCGTCGACGTCGCCTTGGCGCTTCGGGCCCTCGGGCGCCCCGCCGAGGTGGTCAACGCGGACTCCATGCTCGTCTACCGGGGGATGGACATCGGGACCGCCAAGCCGGACCTGGCGCAACGTCAGGGCGTGGTCCACCACCTGGTGGACTTCATGGACGTCACCGAGACCGCATCAGTAGCGCAGTTCCAGCAGCAGGCGCGCGAAGTGATCGCCGGCATCCGGGAACGCGGTGGTGTCCCGGTGGTGGTGGGGGGCTCCGCCCTCTACGTGCGCGCCATCGTGGACCACTTCGAGTTCCCGGGCCACGACGAGGCGGTCCGGGCGAAGTGGGAGGCGGAACTCCAGCGCGTGGGCGCGGGGGTGCTGCACAGCCACCTGGCACTCGTTGCCCCTGCCTCTGCTGCGCAGATCGAGCCGGGCAACGCGCGACGCATCGTGCGTGCCCTCGAGGTGGCCGAGATCACCGGCGGGCACCAGCCCGCGCTGCCCGAGTGGACCTACGCGCTCGACGGCGTGCACCAGTTCGGCCTGGAGCTGGAGCGCGCCGAGCTGGACTCCCGCATCGAACGGCGTGTCGACCAGATGTGGACCGAAGGCCTCGTGGCAGAGGTGGAGATGTTGCTGGCCCAGGGACTGCGTGAGGGCGTGACGGCCAGCCGTGCCATCGGTTACCGCCAGGTCATCGACCTGATCGATGGCCACATCACGGAGGAGGAAGCTAAACGCGCTGTCAAGAGGGCCACTCGCCGCTTCTTCCGGCGCCAGCTCTCTTGGTACCGGCGGGATCCGCGCATCACCTGGCTGCCGGCGGGTGAGGCGGGCAACGTGGATATGATCCTCGAGTCGCTAGGGTGACAGGAACCTACTTCCAAGGGGGTGGCTGCATGCGTCGCCAGACGTTCTACAAGGGGCACGGCACCGGCAATGACTTCGTCATCATCGAGGACCAGTACGGGATGCACGACCTGGCACCTGCGACCGTCGCGTTGCTCTGCGACCGGCACTTCGGAATCGGTGCCGACGGACTGCTGCGCGTCGTGCGCGCCCGGCACATCGAAGGCTGGGACGGTGACCCCGAGATGTGGTTCATGGACTATCGCAACTCGGACGGCTCGATCGCCGAGATGTGCGGCAACGGACTGCGCCTGTTCGCGCGGTTCCTTCTCAACGAACAGCTCGCGCCCGGCGACTCCTTCCCGGTGGCAACACGGGCAGGAGTGCGCCAGGTCACCGCACGGCCCGGGGGCCTCATCACCACCGGCATGGGGCCGGTGACCGTCTCGAACGATCGGGTGATGCTCACCGTGGGCCACCGGGACCTGTCCGCCGTACCCGTGGACGTGGGCAACCCGCACGCGGTTGCCGAGGTGGATTCCGCAGACCTCGCGGCACTCGAGTTGTTCACCCCGCCGAGGTGGGAGCCGGCTGAACGCTTCCCCGACGGCACCAACGCCGAGTTCATGGTGGTGGAGGCTCCCGGCCAGTTGCGCATGCGCGTCCATGAGCGCGGCTCGGGCGAGACCCTCAGTTGCGGGACGGGCGTGGTGGCGGTGGCGGCGGTGTACCGGGACCGGAGCGGATTCGATGGGCCCATCACCGTCCGGGTCCCCGGCGGCGAGCTGCTCGTGGACTTCGACGACGAGCAGGCCTGGCTGACCGGGCCGGCCGTCATCGTGGCCAGCGGCGAGTACGGATTCTGACCGGGCCCAGAGGTTTTCCACAGCGACCGTGCGGGGCGCTTGGTGAGGTTGGCGTCGCCTGAGACAATGGAGTGATCATGACAGAGACCGACCCCATGCCTGACAACTACGACGGCGACCAGGACGAGCTGGCCGATCGCCAGTCGCTCAAGCGCGTCGTCGGCTTGCGCACAGAGCTCGAGGACATCGGCGAAGTCGAGTACCGCGAACTCCGGCTGGAACGCGTGGTGCTCGTCAGCGTCTGGACCACGGGAACGCAGCAGGACGCCGAGAACGCCATGATCGAGCTGAAGTTGCTGGCAGAGACGGCGGGTTCCGAGGTGCTGGACGGCCTGATCCAGCGTCGCTCGCACCCGGATCCGGCCACCTACGTGGGCAGCGGCAAGGTGGTGGAGATTCGCGAGGTGGTGGAGGCCACGGGCGCAGACACCGTCATCTGCGACGGTGAGTTGCAGCCCGCCCAGTTGCGCAACCTGGAGGACCGCCTGAACGTCAAGGTGGTGGACCGCACCGCGCTGATCCTCGACATCTTCGCCCAGCACGCCAAGAGCGCCGAGGGCAAGGCGCAGGTGGAAATGGCGCAGTTGCAGTACCTGAAGCAGCGGCTGCGCGGCTGGGGCGAGTCCCTGTCCCGCCAGGCCGGCGGCCGGACCGCCGGGGGAGCGGGGATAGGTGGCCGCGGTCCCGGCGAGACCAAGATCGAGACCGACCGACGCCGCATCCACACCCGGATCGCCCAACTGCGGCGCCAGCTCCGTGACCTCGATGCCACGCGTGACATCAAGCGGGCGGAGCGCCACCGCAACAAGGTGCCCTCAGTGGCCATCGTCGGATACACCAATGCCGGAAAATCCTCCCTGTTGAACCGCCTCACCGGAGCCGGCGTCCTGGTGCAGGATGCCCTGTTCGCCACCCTTGACCCCACCACC
>CAZPSO010000228.1:556-4118 GCA_964588895.1 uncultured Tessaracoccus sp. | reverse complement strand
ACCGGCTCGCAGACCTACCCCGGCGCGGCCCTGCTCGGGTGCGACGGCGCCGCGAGTGCCGGTGCGGGCATGGTGCGCTACCTGGGCGATGCGCCGCAGGAGATGGTGCTACTTCGTCATCCCAGCATCGTGATGGGTGAGGGCCGCGTCCAGGCGCTGGTGGTGGGTTCGGGCTGGGGCCCTTCCGCCGACACGCGCGGGAGGGTGGAGGCCAGCATCCGGCGGGGGGTGCCGCTCGTCGTCGACGCGGACGCGCTGGGGGTGCTCGACGGTCTGGAACTGCCCGCCAACTCGTTGCTGACCCCGCACGCCGGGGAACTGGCCCGGATGCTGGGCATCGAGCGCGGGCGGGTGGAGGCGGAGCCGGTGACGTCGGCGCAACAGGCCGCCAGCAGGTTTGGCACCACCGTGTTGCTGAAGGGCGCCACCCAGTACGTGGCCACCCCGGAAGGCGAGCTGACCATCGCGCATCGCGGGCCTGCGTGGACCGCGCAGGCGGGCTCCGGCGACGTGCTGGCCGGCGTGTGCGGGGTTCTGCTGGCGGCCGGACTGCCCGCCGGGAAAGCGGGGGCGCTCGGCGCGTCCCTGCAGGCACTGACCGCCCAGCGGTTTCCCGGCCCATACCCGCCGGATAGGCTGGCGGCCGAGTTCCCGCGGGTGCTCGCGGACCTGCACGCCGGAAGCTGAGGAATCATGGACGCACAAGCCTTCCAGACCATCCCCACCGACAAGAAGGTGGAGGTCACCCACACCCGTGACGGCATCACCCTGAGGGCCACGGTGGCCGGCTCGCTGAGCGACGTGGGTCACGGGCTGCTGCGCGGCATCGCCGACGTCGATCACAGCCAACTGTTGGACGGCGCCGCCATCTGGGTGGGCTTCACCACCTACTGGCTCAAGCAGGTGGGACCCCACGATTTCGTGGTGGAGGGTCCCGCCTTCGAACGGCCCGACGCGTTCGTCACCGAGCACACCACGGACCTGACACCCCACATGTGGGTCAGCGCTCGCCAGTTCGACGTGGCGCGCGGCATCGGACACGCCGAGGAGCCCTCACCCATCGACAGCGACATCATCGTCCAGCGCTCCGTGATCACCATGCTGGAACGGGGCGGCTCCGGCAGCTTCGTGATGCAGCGTCACCGCCTGCAACCCGAGCAGACCACCAAGCCCGATGGCACTCGTCGTACCGGTTGGCAGCTGGTCGTCCCCGGCCGGGTGGAGGGCGAGCAGGCCGAGATGATCAGCGTCTACGTCGGCTCGCTGATCGGCCTGATGCCCGAGGCGGCACCGTTCCTGGCAATGCCACATCACACCCTGCTCCAGTTCGAGGGCACCAGGCTGACCGGCGCCTGGCTCCTCGACCCCGGGCGGGTGGCCAACCTGGCCACCACCAATCCCGGCGTCGCCATGGGGGATGCGATCTTCGGCGGCCTGGTGGGACGTCCCCTGCTGAGCGAGCTGTTCGTGGCCACCGACCTCGCCCAAGTCCCCACACAACGTCGTCCCGCCCCGGACCAAGCGGACGAGGTGATCGACGTCGCCGCGGCCGCGCTGGAGCTGGACCGCGACCAGGTGATGGCGCACGCCGACGTCATCCCGGAGCTGCAGCTGCTCCGATTCCGCAACCCGGAGACGCGCAAGGCGCTGGTGGTGGGCCCGCAGGGCGGCCTCCTGGTGGGCGATGACACGCCCACGCTGCTGTCGGAGTTCCTGCGTGGCGGGAGGGCGCGGGTCAGCTGAGCTGTTCGAGGAGCTGGTGGCCGGGCCAGGTGCCCTGCTCCCAGCCAGGGAGCATCGCGAAAGTGGCGGAGCCGATGTGGGTGATCCACTCGTTCAGCGCGTCCTGCAGGTCCAGTTTCCGCTGCACGGGGATGAACGTGTCGGCAATGTTGTTCTGGAATGCCAGGAAGACCAGCCCGCTGGTGGTGTGGCCCGCGTCGTCCACGTGGGTGTAGTTCCAGCTGCGACGCAGCATCGTGCGACCGCGGTTCTGGGACGGGTGGCTCAACCGGGCATGGGCGTCGAGCGGGATGACCAGCTGCCCCTCGACGGTGGCGTCGAGGTCCATCTCGGTGTGCTCGTCGCCGCCGGTCAGGGGGGCGCCGGTGGCCAGGTCGCGCCCCATGGACTTCTCCTGCCGGTCACGCGTAGCCGTGTCCCAGTCGTCGAGGTCCATCTCGATGCGGCGCACCACCAGCTGGGTGCCGCCGGCGAACCAGCCGTCGTCGGACCAGGTGAAGGACTCCAGCTCATCCGGGGTGGGGCCCGCCGTGCCGTCCACCTGCCCGAAGAGGTTTCGACCTGTTACCGCTGCACCGTCGGAGCCGGTTCCGCGCCACGAGCCATGCTGAACCCATCTGGGTGCGGCGAAGGGCCGGGCGTCCAGCGCGAGGCGACGCGCGGCGTAGTCCAGGGTGGTGGAGTCGTCGGCGGACAGGAGACACAGCAGGTCGCCCCCGATCCAGCGTTCCTGTAGCCGGTCCCGGTCCATGGGCGGGATGTCCATGAAACCGGCCGGGCGGTGGCGATCCATGTCGGGCAGGTCGAAGACGCCGGGTCCCCAGCCGATGCTGATGGTCAGTGACACCGCCGCCTGCGCCAGGGCCGGCGCCCGGTCCGCCGCCGTCGGGCGGCCCTCCATGAGCGCAGCGATTGAGCTGCCCCACACCCGCATCAACCGGGCCAACGCCGGGATGTCCACCTCGGGGTGGAGGTCGAACGACAGGAGCCGGGCGGCCGCCGGTTTGGGGGTGTGGATTCCCGCTTGATGGGCTCCCCAGGGGCTGTAGCGCTGCCCGGATACGGTGCGCACGGGTGGCGCCGAAGAGTCTCCGGCGCCGGCACTGGCGCGTCCCGTGACCATCCCGGCCGCGCCACCCAGGCCTGCCGCGCTGGCATAGCCGAAGACCTGGCGGCGGTTGAGGCGGGGGTCGGACATGCAGCCGATTGTAGGCGAGTCCGATGCGTGGCCGGAATTTCCTCGACGACGGCGATCGCCTACCTTTGGAGGTGTGAACGCTTCGAGGATGGCATCCACCCTGTCAACGGCGGCAGCGCTGTTCGTGGTGGGCTGTGGGAGCCCGGCGGATGCGGCCAGCGACGTGATCGTGACGGACCCGTGGATCCGCACCACCGAGGAGACGCAGCGCCCCGACATGACGGCCATGTATGTCAACCTCACCAACCCCACCAGCACCGACATCACCCTGCTGGGCGCCGACTGCGGAGACGTGGCCCAACGCTACGAGCTGCACGTCATGGTGGAGGTGGACGGTGAGATGGTGATGCAGGAGGCACAGGACGGCATCCGGGTGCCGAAGGAGTCCCACGAGCACCTGGCTCCCGGAGGGCCCCACGTCATGCTGATGGACCTCACCCGGGAGCTGGCGGTGGGCTCTGAGGAGGTCGAGTGCACCCTGACGTTCAGCCACGGGCAGGAGACCACGGTGGAGGCCCCCATCATGGAGTTCACGGAGGAGCAGGACACCTACCACACCCACTGAGGGATGGAAGTGGTTTTGTGTTCGAGTGAGGAGACAAAAAAACATAGAACAAATAC
>CAZPSO010000228.1:0-546 GCA_964588895.1 uncultured Tessaracoccus sp. | reverse complement strand
CCGACCCACCCACCCCCCCCCCTGTGGGTTTTGGTGGTGGTTTGGTGGCCCCCCCCCACCACAAACCCACTTCTCACATGTCCCAGACTTTTCCACAGGCGATGACCCGCTTTGGTGTTCCCGGCGAACCGGTTCCCACCATGTAGGGCGTGCATCCCCGACAACAACTGCCCGCAGCGGCAACCTCCCTGGCGCGGGCGCAGGGCGATGTCCTGTCCCGCGTGATCCTCCTGGAAATGGGGCTGACGCCCCAGGTGATCCGACGGCTTTCGGCGGACTGGCACTCGCTGGGCCGAGGACTGTTCTGCCTGCGGCCTCCCACGTGGGACAGTGCCGCTTGGGCGGGTGTGGTCCACGCTGGTCATGCCGGCGTGGTGGGGGGTCTGGCAGCAGCCCACCTGTACGGCTGGGCCACCGACAAACCGGACGTGATCACCATCTGGCATCCCCATCGGCTGGCGCCGTTGCCGGTCGGGAGTTGGCTGGTCAACTTCCGGCAGGGCAGTCGTCGCGGGCGCGGCGAACTTTCCCGGACCAACCCCGAGG
>CAZPSO010000227.1:0-4145 GCA_964588895.1 uncultured Tessaracoccus sp. | reverse complement strand
TGATCGCGACGCCGATCCTGCTCCTCGGCCTGCTCGGACTCCTGATCTGGGGCGGGCTGTGGGGATGGAGGAACCTGACCGCCCCCATACCCTCACCTGAGCCCACACCCTGCATCCGTGTGACCGCCGATGTGGTCGTCGCCTCCGACGTGCACGTCCGCGTCCTCAACGGTGGGTACACACGCGGCCTCGCCGAACGCGTCGCCACCCATCTGCGCGACTTCGAGTACAACGTGAGCAGCGTCGCCAACACCGACGAGCAGGTCTCCGGCACCGTCGTGCGTGGCGCGGAGGCCTCACAGCCGGGCATGCGGCTGGTGCGGTCGCACTTCATCGGGGCGGAACTGGAGTACGACGATCGCGTCGACGGCACCATCGACCTGCTGCTGGGCACCCAGTTCGACGGTTACAACGAGGAGCACTACAACCAGGTCTCCCCCGGTGAGGATGGCACCATCTGCATCCCCGCCACCGCATCTCCGACAGCAAGCCCCACGGAGGCCGCACCTGAGGAGACCGGTGAACCCGCTCCCACCGAGGAGACCGACGCCGACGACTCCGAGGCCACCTCGGAACCCACCGACGCCTGAGGCTGGCCGCTGCCCGCCGGCGTCACCCTTACCCGGCTCCCCCTCGCGTACGCTCTCCCAACCCCCATCGCCGCCGGGGTAGGGACCTGCTCAGGGGTCGGTGGTGTCGGTGCCGAATGTGGGACGGTCGGTGCGGAAGGCTCGGGCTCGGGCCCAGGCGTGGACCTCGCCGAGCACCTCCACCTGGCCGTGAGCCCTGCTGGCCAAATGGCTGAAGGTGGCCCGCTCCAGGCCTAGCTCACCGGCCAGCTCCTCCAGCGTCTGCCACAGGCCCAGCCGGCCCAGGGCGGCGCTGCGCATCAGCTCGGTCTCCACCACGATGGTCATCGGGGAGCGCGAGACGACGCGCTTGTTGCCCTTCAGCCGGCCGAGGCGTTCCATCACCCAGGATGCGGCCTGACGGTGGGGTCGCCGGCGGGTTCCCAGGGCATCGATCAGATCGCCGAGGAAGGCACGCTCGGAACGGATGTCGTCAGCCAGGGCGGAGAGCTGGCCATAGACAGGGGTGTCGACGAAGTCGTCGGCCATCCGCCCGATCCGCTCCGATCCGGCCACGGCGGCCGTGAGGTGGTCGGAGAGGTACAGGCTGAGCAGTTCGCCGTCGATCTTCGAGCCGATAGCTGCGGATGCCGGGATGCTTCCCCCCAGATGCGTGGCACCCGCATCGGGGGCGTCGGCGTCACGCTGGCGCATGGGCACCGAATCGGCGCCCTTTCCCTCTCCCAGACCACGCAGGAGATGGTGAACGGCCTCCGCCGCACTATGGCGGGGTTCCCAGCCCAGTTCGGCCTTGGCCCGGGAATTGTCCATCACGGGCACCAGCATCCCCAGGTCCAGCCAGCCCTCATCCGCAGCCAGGATCCGGAGCTTGTGGCCGACGAACACTCCGGTCCTGAACAGGGCTGGCGGCAGTTCCACGTAACGGCCGTGGTCCACCACGTCGGCCAGTTCCTGGGGGCCCAGCACGTCGTCGGCGCAGATGTTGAACGCACCCGGCGCCCGGGTGAGCACGGCACGGACGTATGCCCGTGCCACGTCGTCGGCATGGACGGCCTGGATCCGGATGCCCCTGGGCAGCGGCAGCACCGGCGGCCTCCCGGCCCGCAGCAGTTGCACGGGTACCCAGCCGGCCAGGAAGTAGCGCTGGATCTGCGAGGCAGCCTCTGCCTGGAAGATCAGCGCGGGACGCAGGCGGGTCACCACGATCCCGGGATGGCGGGCGGCGAAGTCGTCGAGCACCCGCTCCTGGGCAGCCTTGTCCACGCTGTAGTGCGAGCTGCCGATGCCGCCGGTGCTCCATGATTCTTCCCGCGGCTCGCTGCTCCTATCGGGCGAGTAGACGCCCACCGACGACGCCACCACCAGATGCGGCACACCCGCCGCGGCCACCGCGTCAGCCACCCGTTGGGTGCCCTCGACATTGACGCGGCGCAGGAGTTCGCGCTTCAGGTTGGGCTGGATCAGCCAGCTGAGGTGGATGACGGCGTCCACCCCTTGGAACGCAGCGGCCAGCTTCTCGTGCGCATCCTGTTGCGTGGAGGCGGCGGCGATGTCGATCTGAACCCAATCACAGCCGGCGTACGGCTCGCTGGTGGTGTCCGGCAGCCTCCGGGCGATGCCGACGATCGACTTCACCTGGGACGTTTCCTTGAGCGCCCGAAGAACGGCCGTTCCGGCGTTGCCGGTGGCTCCTACTACTGCGATTCGCATCCCGGTTGCCCTTTCCCCGACCCTCGAGCGCCTCAGCGTTCCTCGAGATCCTCCACCGCGGGACCCTCGAGGCGTCGACCAGTGGCGGTGAACCGCGAGCCGTGCAGTGGGCAGTCCCAGCTGCGTTCCGCATCATTCCAAGCCAGGACGCCGCCCAGATGGGTGCAGACGCCCGAGACGCGGCAGGTCTGGCCGTCGACGGTGGAGATGGCCTCCGGCTTGCCCCCCTTGCCCCGCACGATGATGCCCTCGCCCTCGGCCGGTGGCTGCTTGGGCTCGCCGCTGAGTTCGGCGGAGATCCAGTCCTTGGCCAGGTGACCCGCCACCTCCAGGTTGGCCTTGAGCGCCTCTAGCGCCCCGGTCACGCTGGGCCGGTTGCTCAGGGTTTGCGCCCACTCCATGTGACCGTCGAGCAGCTGACCGCTCAAGTTGAGTCCAGCCGCCACCGCATTGGTCATTCCCCACTTGTTGAAACCGGTGGCGACGAAGATCGATCCGCCGCCACGGGGCAGCGGCCCCACGTAGGGCACATGGTCCGCAGCCTGGTAGTCCTGGGCGGACCACGCATGGGTGCGTTTCGCTCCGGGGAAATGGAGGCGGGTCCATTCGTCTATCTCGGCGAGGTGGGCGGCCGGCGAGTCCGCGCGGCCGGTGACGTGGCCGTTGCCGCCGACCATCAGGAGCTGGCCGCCGTCGGAGGTCTCCACGGTGCGCAGGGAGCGGGTGGGTTGGTCGCAGCTGAGGTACATGCCCTGCGGGATCTCGCCCGGCACCTCGTAGGTGGTGGCGTACGAGCGCTGCGGGACCAGTTTGGCGAAGTAGCCCCCCCGGTCGAGGATGGGCGACCCCGTTGCGAGCACGACGCGGCCGGCGCGGATCTCACCGGCGCTGGTGCTCAGCACCACAGGGGTCCCGGATGTGGCGTCGAGGACCCGTACCCCCTCGACGACGATGCCCCCGTGCTCCACGAGCTCGGAGTAGAGGACGTCCAGGACCTGGATCGGGTCCACCTGCACCTGGTCGCCGAGGGTGATCCCCCCGGCAACGGTGTAGGGCAGTTCGGCTGAGTGCCCCTCGAGCACCTCCAGGCCGGCTGCTCGGCAGGCCTCGAGCTCGGCACGCAGGTCCTTCAGACCCTTCTCGGTGGCTGCATACGTCCAGGCCGACCGACGCTGGTAGCCCACGTGGTGCGCGTCCAGGAACCGGGTCAGCCACGCCTGGCCCTCGTGGTTGGCCTCCACGTAGGCGCGCAGGACTTCATCAGAGTGCTGTGTGCGGATCTCCTGCAGGACGGTGCCCTGCAGCAGGGACAACTTCGCCGTGGTGTGACCAGTGGTCACGGCGCCGATGGCGTACTCCTCGAGCACCACGACGCGTTGGCCGGAGCGGGCCAGCAGCACTGCCGTGGTGAGTCCGGTGAGTCCGGCGCCGACTACCACCACGTCGGCCTCACTGTCCGGGGGGAAGCTGTGCGGGGTGTGCGAGCGGTTGGGATGCAGTGCGAACCAGATGGATTCCATCTCCTGATGATCACCCGATCCGTGGGCAGATGTCAGGAATTTCGCGAAACCACTCCTGGCCCCGACGAGCAGGAACCCCCCGGCAGCTTCACCGGGGGGATGGTGACCCTCGGGGAGATCGGGGGTCGGGCGTCGGCCAAGGCCCTTGTTCTCTGTCTGGGTCGCCACACCGGTTGGAGATGGCGACCCATGGAGAGATCGGGGGGTCGGGCGCCGGTCAAGGCCCTTGTTCTCTGCATGAGTCGCCACACCGGTTGGGGATGGCGACCCATGGAGAGATCGGGGGGTCGGGCGCCGGTCAGGGCCCTTGTTCTCTGTCTGGGTC
>CAZPSO010000226.1:0-4157 GCA_964588895.1 uncultured Tessaracoccus sp. | reverse complement strand
TGCACCTGGGACCAGCCCGGCGACCCGGGCGCCAGCACCCTGCTGGTGCACAATCTCGGTTCCGATGCCACGGAGATCACCGTCAAGCTTGACGACATCGAGGAGGGCTCGAGGGTGTACGAACTGTTCACCGACGAGCACCTCACCGTGGGTGCCGGCGGGGAGCTGACCATCCCCGTCGACGGGTACGGCCATCTCTGGTTCCGCCTGCACAAGCCTGGTGACCTCCGGCTCCCGTGATGGGTCCCTGGGTGAGGTGTCGCCTCCCCGGTTCCTGGCAGAGCCCCGGCCTGCGACACCCCGGCCGATCGCGGTTCCGCTGTGTTCTGGCACGAACCGCCGCGGGCGGATGGCGCTGGGGGCGCTATTCCCTTACCGCCGCCGAAAGGCGCAACTTGGTGTGCGGCTACCGCGTCGATGCGCTCCTCCGCCCATCCGCAACCTGTGCAGGGAACGTTCCTGCACAGGCTGCAACTCTAGTGCGCGCCGGCCCGGCGGTGACGGTGTGGCCAGAGCCCGCCGCCCGGCGAACCCGGTGCCGCTAGGCTAACTCCCGTTCCAGGGGAGGAGACCGTGGTGGAGGATTTGCAGGACCGGCGCGCCAGCGTCACCGACCCGCACGGAATCAAACCCCGCCGACCCGGCCTGAGTGTCTCCCTGGTGCCCGCGTTCCTGGTGTCGCTGTCCGCCTTCTTTCTGTTCGCGCTGGAATGGTCGGCCGTCGGCTACATCGTCATGGCCGCCGGGATCGCCCTGTGCACCTGGCTTGACCGGGTCCTGCTGCGCGACCTGCTGCTGATCTGCGTCGGCCTGATCGTCGTCTCGACGGTGTCGGTGCGGGCCGACGTCAGCTGGGGCAACGTGGCCCTGCTCGGCACCGTGCTCACCTTGGCGGTGGCAGTGCCGTACCTGATGAGTCGCTTCGGCTACGGCGACCATGCCATCCGCTTCCAGTGGCTCTCCGGCGAGAAGTGGACGAAGCGGATGTGGGCGTACCTGCTGGCCGTGCCCCTGGTTGGCTGGCTGGTGCTGCCGTTCTACTTCGTGCGCAGCGGGGTGGCTTACGAGAACTGGCCCCCGTTGGAGGACTGGACCGAGGTGGCGCGCTTCTTCGTGGGCGTCAATTTCGTCGGCAGCTGGGACGAGTTCTTCTTCATCTGCACCATCTTTGCGCTCCTCATGCGGCACTTCTCCTTCCGTTACGCCAACGTGCTGCAGGCCATCATCTTCGTCAGCTTCCTGTGGGAACTGGGCTACCAGGCGTGGGGGCCGTTGTTGACCACGCCGTTCGCGCTGCTGCAGGCCTACCTCTTCATGAAGACCCGCTCCCTGCTCTACGTGCTGTGCGTGCACCTGCTCTTCGACGTGGTGGTCTTCCTGGCCATCGTCCATGCCCGGCACCCCGAAATCCTGCAAATCTTCTGGTACTGAGCGGGATCAGGAGACCTGAGCAGACAGAAGTGCTTGCGTGTTCGTACTCGAACACACAACCACTTCCGTCATGGATGGGCTGCGATGCGCACACCGCCGGCCGGAACGCGGCGATCAGCCGAGCTGCTGGCCTGCCCACGTCATCAGGCGGCGTATCTGCTCCGCCTGGCCGCCCTCGTGGTTGTTGTACGGGTAGATGTCCAGCTCCGGGGGCTGCGGCATGTGGTTGACGGCCGCGAAGATGGTGGAGGGGGGACAGATGTCGTCCATCAGCGCCACGGAGACGCGTGACGGCGCCGTGATCCGCTTGGCGAAGTTGACGCCGTCGAAGTAGGCCAGGTTCTCGAAGAGCCACTCGTGGCTCCCGCGGAAGGTCTTGAGGTACTTCACCAGCTCCTGGTAGGGGAACGCGTCGGTGATGGTGACCGCCCGTTCGTAGTGGCACAGGAACGGCACGTCGGCCATCACTGCGGCCACCCCGTCGGCCAGAGCCCCCACCGCCAGGGCGGCACCGCCACCCTGGCTGCCTCCGTACACCGCCACCCGGGAGGAGTCCACCTGCTCCAGGGTGTGCACGAAGTCGACGGCGCGGATGCCGTCGGTGAAGAAGCGTCGGAAGTAGTAGGTGGCGGGATCCGTGATGCCCTTGGTCATCATGCCCGCCACCTGCCCGTCGGAGCCGTGCGGGTCGGGCGTGGCGCCGCCGGTACCCCAGCTGACGCCCTGGCCGCGGGTGTCCACGAACAGGTGCACGAAGCCGGCGTTGGCCCAGGCGAGGTGTTCGAACGGCAGGCCCCTGCTGCCGCCGTAGCCCTGGAACTGGACCAGGCAGGGTAGTGGTTCGGTGAGGTCGGCGGGCTGGACCAGCCAGGCGCGGATCGGTTCCCCGCCGAAGCCGGGAAACGTCACGTCGAACATCTCCAGCACGTTGCCGGGTCCGTCCCACCGGGTGACTGAGGGATCGCCGCCGGCGGCTCTTGCCTCGGTGAGGGTATCGGTCCAGAAACGGTCGAAGTCCTCCGGCTCCCGCACCTCGGGGCGATACGCGCGCAGCTGTTCCAGTGGCATGTCCGTGAAAACCATGGGGCTCCTTGAGAATGATCGGCGACCGGAATCTTATCGGCAACACCAGTACCCAGGAGTGGATTCCATGGCTGTCGCCGAGCCGCCAGCGGTATTCCAGCCGGGACTGCCAGCCGCGTCACCCCGTCCGCGGCGGGGCCCGTAGAGTTGGCACATGACCAACCTTGCCTGGAGCATCGAGCGCGTCCTGCCCTCCGTCATCGCCGACCTGCACCACCTGATCTCCATCCCGTCCGTTTCCTCCATGCCGGAGCACGACGCCGACGTCCTGGATTGCGCCGAGGCCGTGGTCGATCTCCTGGAAGGACTGGACTGCCCGGAGGTGCGGCTACTCGAAGCCGGCGGCAAGCCCGCGGTCTACGGACATTTCCCCGCCCCCGAAGGGCAACCCACCGTCTTGCTGTACGCGCACTACGACGTCCAGCCCACCGGCCAGCTGGCGGACTGGACCAACGATCCCTTTGAGGCCGAAGAACGCGACGGCCGCCTCTACGGCCGCGGCGCCGCTGACGACAAGGGCGGTTTCGCGGTCCACCTGGCTGTCCTTCGCGCCTTCAACGGCCAGCCTCCCGTCGGCGTCAAGGTGCTGGTGGAGGGCGAGGAGGAAATCGGCTCTCCCACCATGCTGGACCTGATTGCCAAGTATCCCGACGAGCTGGCCGCCGACGTGCACATCATCACCGACTCCCAGAACTGGGAGACCGGGACCCCTGGCCTGACCACCACACTGCGCGGCAACGTCGACGCCGTTGTCACCGTCTCCACCTCCCGCAGCGGCCTCCATTCCGGCGGCTTCGGCGGCGTCGCCCCCGACGCGCTGACCGCGCTGTGCCGACTGCTCGCCACCCTGCACGATGAGTCGGGCAACGTGGCCATCGGCGGCCTGGTCAGCGGGAAGGCCACAGACCTGTACTATCCCGAAGATCGGTTCCGGGCAGAGACCGACCTGCTCGATGGTGTCCAGCTGATCGGCGAGGGCACCATCGTGGACCGGCTGTGGATGAAACCCACCGCGTCGGTGCTGGCCATCGACACCACCCGCATTGCCGACGCCTCCAACACGCTCATCCCGTCCGCGTCCGCCAAGGTGAGCGTTCGGATCGCGCCCGGTCAGGACGTTGAAGAGGCAGCCCGGGCCCTCCACGACCACCTGAAGGCCAACGCCCCGTGGGGTGCCCACGTGGAGGTCGAACCGGGCCGCAACTCCGCCGCCAGCCAGATCTCACTGGCGGGCAGCCGCGCCGACATGGCCAGGGCCGCGCTGAAGGAGGCGTTCGGCGTGGAACCCGTGGAGGTGGGCGTCGGTGGATCCATCCCCATCGTCGCCGCCTTCGCCGAGAACTTCCCTGATTCGACGGTGCTCGTCACCGCCGTGGTGGACCCGCACTCGCGGATGCACAGCAACGACGAATCGATGGACCTGGGCGACTTCGCCAAGCAGGCGCAGGCGGAGGCGACGTTCTTGTACAACCTCGCCGACGCCCAAGGGATCAGCACTCGATCACGTTGACGGCGAGACCGCCGCGCGCGGTCTCCTTGTACTTGGTCTTCATGTCGGCTCCGGTTTCGCGCATGGTCTTGATCACCGTGTCCAGGCTGACGATGTGTTGCCCGTCGCCGCGCAGCGCGGTGCGGGCTGCAGC
>CAZPSO010000225.1:0-4235 GCA_964588895.1 uncultured Tessaracoccus sp. | reverse complement strand
GAGACCGGCAGCACCGACTGGTCGTTGCGCAGGATGGCCTGGATGATGCGGGTGCCGGCCAGTCCGATGGCGTAGTTGGTGGCGCCCTTGCCTTCGATCACCTCGTAGGCGGCGTTGACCACCTGGTGGGCGATCTCGTCACGCTTGGCCTGTCCCAGCTGCCCGGTCTGGCGCTCCCAGTCCTTCAGCGGCACGCCACCGATGGTGGCGGTGGACCACATGGGCGTCTCGGTGTCGCCGTGTTCGCCGCAGATGTAGGCGTGCACGTTGCTGACGGCCACCCGGCACTCACGCGAGAGCAGCCAGCGCAGGCGCGAGGAGTCCAGGACGGTGCCGGAACCGATCAGCTGGTGATCCGGCAGCCCGGAAATCTTCAGCGCGGCCTGGGTGGTGACGTCGACCGGATTGGTGACCATCACGAACACCGCCGCCGGGGAGCGCTCCACCAGCGGCGGGATCATGGTCTTCATCAGCTCAACGGTCTTGCCCGCCAGATCCATGCGCGTCTCGCCCGGCTGCTGTTTGGCCCCGGCGGCGATCACCACCACGTCGGAATCACGCGTGATCTCGATGTCGGAGGAGCCGTCGACGAACGCGGGTGGGATGAACTGCGCACCGTGGGCCAGGTCGAGGGCCTCGGCGTGCACCTTGGCCTCGTTGATGTCCTGCAGCACCACCTCGGAGGCCACGCCCCGGATCAGGGCGGCGTAGGCCAGGGAGGTGCCGACGGCGCCGGCGCCGACAACTGAGACCTTGGTGGCTCCGCGCTTTGCCGTCATGCCTGACCGCCGAACAGCGACGTCACCGAGCCGTCCATGAACACCGCCTGGATCGCCTTGGCGATCAGCGGTGCGATGGACAAGACGGTGAGCTTGTCGATGTCTCGGCCGTTCTGCGGGAGCGTGTTGGTGACGATGATCTCCTCGAAGGGGGCCTTGTTCAGGCGCTCCACTGCCGGGCCGGAGAACACCGCATGGGTGGCGGCCGCGATCACCGCCTTGGCCCCGTGTGCCATCAACGCCTCCGCCGCCTGGCAGATGGTGCCTGCCGTGTCGATCATGTCGTCCACCAACAGGCACACCTTGCCCTCCACGTCGCCGACCACCTCCCGCACGGCGACGGTGTTGGCCAGGTCCGGGTCCCGCCGTTTGTGGACGATGGCCAAGGGGCTACTCAGGTGGTCGGTCCACATGTCCGCCAACCGGACGCGGCCGGCGTCGGGCGAAACCACGCACATCTCGGACGTGTCGTACTTCTCGGTCACGTACTCGGCGAGAACCGGCAGGCCCCACAAGTGGTCCACCGGTCCGTCGAAGAAGCCCTGGATCTGCGCGGCGTGCAGGTCCACCGACATGATGCGGTCGGCACCGGCCGCCTTGTACAGGTCGGCCACCAGCCGCGCCGAGATGGGTTCGCGGCCCAGGTGCTTCTTGTCCTGCCTGGCGTACGGGTAGAACGGAGCCACCACGGTGATCCGCTTGGCGGAGGCCCGCTTCAGCGCGTCGACCATGATCAACTGCTCCATGATCCACTCGTTGACCGGGGCCGTGTGGGACTGGATGACGAACGCGTCGCAACCGCGCACCGACTCCTCGAACCGGACGTAGATCTCGGAGTTGGCGTAGGCCAGGGCCCGGGTGGGTACCAGCTCCTGGCCCATCAGGCTGGCCACTTCCCCGGCCAGTTCGGGGTAGGCCCGGCCCGTGAAAAGCATCAGGTGCTTGTTGTTGGCGACCTCATTCGACACTGCCGTGTCCCAGTCCATGGCTCAGCCCTTCTGGTTTTCGCGTGATTCCTCGACGGCTGGATGCGTGCTGCCGTCGTGGTCCTTCGCGGCGAGATCTGCAGCCGAGCCGGGGCGACGCTCACCCACCCAACCCTCGATGTTACGCTGTCGGCCCCTCGCGATGGCAAGCCCGCCCGGTGGGACGTCGTCGGTGATGGTGGAACCGGCTGCCACGAAGGAGCCGGCGGCCAGGTCGACGGGGGCCACCAGCACGGAGTTGGAGCCCACGAACGCGTCCTTGCCCACGTGGGTGACGGACTTGTTGACTCCGTCATAGTTGGCGAAGATGGTGCCCGCGCCAATGTTGACGCCCTCGTCGATGAACGCGTCGCCGACGTAGGTCAGGTGCGGCACCTTGGAGCCGTCGGCGATGACTGCCTTCTTGGTCTCCACGAATGCCCCGATCTTGCCCTTCTTGCCCAACTGGGTGCCGGGCCGCAGGTAGCTGAACGGTCCCACCGAAGCCTCCTCCCCCACGATGGCGAAGGAACCGTGGGTGTGGACCACCTCTGCGCGGGGCCCCACCTCCACATCCATCAAGGTGGTGTGGGGGCCGATCACCGCCCCCTCCCCGATGGTGGTGGCGCCCTGCAAAATGGTGCCCGGCATCAGGACGACGTCGGGCGCGAGGTCCACGTCGACGTCCACCCAGGTGTTGCCGGGGTCAATGATGGTGACGCCCTGGCGCATCCAATCGTCCAGGACGCGGCGGTTCATCTCTGCGTTCATGCGGGCCAGTTGGATGCGGTCGTTGACGCCCTCGGTCTGCCACACGTCGTCAGTGATGAAGGCACCGCACACGTCTCCGCGGTCGCTGGCGAACTTCAGGACGTCGGTGAGGTACTGCTCGCCCTGGGCGTTGTCGGTGCCGAGCTGGGCCAGGCCCTCGCGCAGCACGTCGGCCGCGAAGACGTAGATGCCGGAGTTGATCTCGGTGATCTCGCGCTGTTCGTCGGAGGCGTCCTTCTCCTCGACGATGCCCGTCACCTTCTCGCCGTCGCGGATGATCCGGCCGTAGCCGGTGGGGTCTTCCACGTGGGCGGTGAGCACGGTCACGGCCTGGTGCCGCGCCCGGTGGACGGCGACGATCTGGCGCAGGGTGGTGCCGGTCAACATCGGCACGTCGCCGTAGGTGACCACCACCTCCCCGCTCAGCTCCGGTACATCCGCCAGCCCGCAGGCAACGGCGTGGCCAGTGCCCTTCTGCTCGTCCTGCACCGCGGTGGTCAGTGTCATGGGGAGGCGGGAGAGATGGTCGGTGACCTTTTCACGTTCGTGGCCCACCACCACGACGAGATGCTCCGGCGCCAGGGCCGCTGCCGCGGACACCGCGTGGGACAACATGGCCTTGCCGGCGATCTCGTGCAACACCTTGGGTGTGGACGATTTCATGCGTGTCCCGCCGCCGGCGGCCAACACCACCACGGCGGCCACGGAACTCAAATCTGGCTCAACGGTCTCGGTGTTCACGTGTCCAACTCCTCACTGCCAAGTGCGTTGGGACGAGTCTTCCACACCCGGCGTGCAGCCGCCGACCCCGCGCCATCGTCCCCCGCGCGGGGCTCCAGCAAACGCCAGACACGGCCCGACGCCGCACCCCCGATCACGAAATGACGGTCGAGGACGCAGCGCGGGCCTGGAGGCCTCAGTGGCCGAACCGGTCGGCGTCGGAGATCCTGTAGTCGGGGTTGCTCAGGGCCGACAAGGAGGCGATGTCCTCCTCGGTGAGCTCCACGTCGAGGGCCAGGAAGTTGCTGGCCAGACGCTCGGGATTGGAGGATTTGGGGATGGGCACCAGCCCCTGCTGGATGTGCCAAGCCAGCACCGCCTGGCCCGGTGCTATCCCGCGTTGGGCTGCCAGCTTCTCCACCTCGGGGTGGTCCACCAGCCCGTTGCCGGCTCCCAGGGGACCCCAGGACTCGGTGACGATCCCGTGCTCCGTGTGGAACGCGCGATCCTCCGTACGGTCCGCCCACGGGTTGCACTGGACCTGGTTGACGTCGGGGACCACGCCTGTGGTCTCGATCAGGCGGCTCAGGTGCGCGGGCTTGAAGTTGGAGGTCCCGATGGCGCGTACCAGCCCGCGTTCGCGTGCCTCGATCAGCCCCTCCCAGGCCTGGACATAAAGGTTCTGGTCCGGGTTGGGCCAGTGGACCAGGATCAGGTCTGCGTAGTCCAGGCCCAGGGTCGTGAGGTTGTTCTGCACCCCGGCCACGGCGTCGGCGTGCCATTCCTTGTTGAACTTGGTGGTGACGAACAATTCTTCGCGCGGGAGGCCCGCTTCCCGAACGGCCTTGCCCACACCCGCCTCGTTGCGATAGTTCTCCGCGGTGTCGATGAGCCGGTAGCCGATCTCGAATCCGGACAGGCACATCTTCTCGACCTCGCGGTCATCGAGCGGCCAGGTGCCGAGACCGATTGCGGGGATGGACGGCCCGCTGTGCAGGGC
>CAZPSO010000224.1:0-4315 GCA_964588895.1 uncultured Tessaracoccus sp. | reverse complement strand
CGAGCCAGCTCCAGCAAATAACTCTCTTTATCGACAAGTATTGCTTTGTAGCGCCCTTGAAACACGTGACCAACCCGGCTGTGCTGCCGATTGAAAGATTGCGTATAAACTCCGTTCAACTGTCTCATTCCCTTCGACAAATTGCCATCTGGAGTTTCAATCAACAGATGGTAGTGGTTCGACATCAGGCAATAGGCATGGCAAATCCAGTTATACCCGTTGCAAACATCCTGTAGCACTGAAAGAAATTGTCGTCGATCATCATCGTCGTCAAAGATATTCTCACGACGATTCCCTCTGGAGGTAACGTGATACAGCGCTCCAGAAAACTCTAATCGTAACGGCCGAGCCATTCTCTCTACTCCACTTACAACCTCTAAAAGTCTGTGGCTTAGATCGCACAAAGGCAAAAGGCAAGACCCGACCCCAATCGCGTTCGATTATTCACCGCATTTTGACAAGAGCGATCCGCACTTATGGCTTGTGATAAAAATATGCTCAATGTTTCCGTCGGCGGAAATTGCCTCTCCCGATGGACAGGTAGGTGCGCCTCCAAAACGCCGAACAAGTCAGGTGTTGTGAGCAAATTGAAAAACTCAAATGAGCCCATCCCTCCTGACTGTTTTTGAACGCGTTGACGTTGAATTTGGCATAGCTTGGCGCTAGCATTCATTTGGGCTGGCTCTCCTGGCGATTGATTAGGATTCGACAACCAATTTATCGCCTGGCCAGCCCTCTTTTGTCAATCAATTCAAATGGTTACAGCTTAAGGAAGTGCCATTCAGACCTGACCCCAATCCGCTTACGCTTGAACAAACGCAGATCGTTAAAGTCATGGGGCAATTGTCTGCCACCGATCAGCAAGGTTTGCAGAACACATTGCACACGATTTTGGGGCAATAACAGAAAGGCCCAGCCAGGTGTGGCTGGGCATATTGTTACCAGTTCGACAGATAGAAATCCTCCAGCTCTTTGCCCGCCTTATACAGGTTATCAGGGGCTCCCATTTCACTTAACCCTCTTGTAATTCCTAAACCTGCTCCTTCCGACTTTGGCAGTTCACCAACAAGAAGTTGTTTTTTTATTTTCTCAAAATTATTTTTTGCCATACCGGCATCTTCTTCTAGCCAAGAAACACCTCTTGTTTTAGCGTCCTGAATCACGCGATCCGCCTCAGCAATCGCATTATCAATGACAGTCAAAAACTGCTGTTTAATAGAATCATTCATTTCCAATACCTGGTATTTTTCGCGTATCAATAATCCAGCTCTCGTCAAAATCTTTAAACCTGAATTGCAGGCCATCACCTTCAAAGGTCACTCCATCTGCCTGTTTGCGAGCAGCAGCGCCTTTGAAAAATTCGACCTCAGCACCTTTGGGTACTTTCGCAATAGAAACAGTATCTCTAGGCCCCCACCCAGGAGGCAGAGCTAAACCCTGACGGACGTCATCAATGGTTTGAAAAGCATTTCTTGTTCTGGCGTGGTCCACCACGCTGCGCTTCTTCCTTCACCAAGCGCTCGATCAGAACGGTGGAACTGAACAAGAATCAGGTCATCATCTAATTGACCAGAGAAGTGCTGATAGCCGGGCTTGAAGTTAACCAGGTCATCAGCAAATGAAGATGAGTAGTCAAGGCGTGCAGCATTGTTTGGAACATCCGCCTTCCGTGATTGCGCAGTAAAATCATCCGCCAGCTTAGAGATCATCTTGGTGGTCGATTTCGATAAATTAACGCCCAGCTTTGCCAACCCACCAACCATAACGGCAGTCGAGACAGCCAACATCACCGCCCTACCAAACATCACGCCCGATGTAAAGTGCTCTCCTCGACCTCCCGCGTCAAGGCCGTTATCGTGATACATCATAATTTCATCTGCGATTTGCTTTGGCATTGAGCTTACTATCGTACTAAGGTTTTGAGAAACCTCGTCCAGCATATGCAATTTCTCGCCAAACCGCTCATACGAGCTTTCAAAGAGACGACCGCCTGAAGCCATATGAACCATCGCGCCCAGGTAATCATTTTTGAGTTCGTCAACAAACTGCGCCAACGCAATAGCACCTTTGCCCAGCGTATAAACATCATCAGCTACTTGGAGCGCCGCTCCGGCGATAAAGCCAGCGCCAGTAGAAGCGCCCTGTAACACATCATCAAATAGACCAACCTTCCTAAAAGATCCGTTGACGCGAGAGGAAAGCGCTTCGCCTGCGAGTTGCGATAACCCCGCAAGGGTCGCGTCAGGGTCATCTTTGGCATTCACCAAATAAAGCGCCAAATCTTCTTCAGATATACCAAGGTCGGCAGCAAGTTGTTGGGCAGCAGCTTTTTGATCCATCAGAAGCGGAGCTTTTGGTTTAATAGTCAGCCTATCGACGACCTTCTGCCCCAACGCATTCCCAAACGCATCCGCCGCCATGGCCCCCCAATCTTGTTTCTGACCACGGCCCATCAAGCGACTCAGGCTAGAGCTAGCCGTTGAGCCCCACATATTTCCAATAAAATTGCGGCCAAATTCACCGGCTGAATTGCCAATATCGCTAACACCGCCGGTTTTGCCGGTGATGCCCGCAGACACAGAAGCCACCGCCATATCTGTCCAGTTGAAGCTCGTGTCTAAACCCACAATCTTATTGCTGGCATAAGAACCAAGGTAACCAGCTGCTCCTCGTGCCATATTGCCAGCGGCTGTAGTGACCTTAGCACCACCCTCTACCGCTTTAGAAGCCCACCCTGCCCCCTGCAGGGCACTGCCGGCTCCCGCCGCGAAACCCGCAGTCAATCCACTACCCACTGCTTGGCGAAGCGAAAAGCTCTCGACGACTCCCATTGCTTTACCAGCAAGCTGAGAGCCAACACTTCCGACAAAGCCACCAACTGCTGCGGCAGCCATACCTGCGGCCACGCCACCAATTGCTGTACCTGCAAGACCACCGGTCAAAGCTGCAGAACCTGCGGCCCAGACAGTGCTCATCGTTGCCGCTGTTCCTGTGCTGGCAACTGTAGCTCCCATACCAGCCGCCGCAGCCCCCGCCGTCACTACTGTCAACACCACCGCGATCGCCACCATGATGATCATCGCCACCACGCCACAGCCTTTTTTCTTCGGCGGCGGCAAGATGCTGGGGTTGGGCGTGAGATCCCCGATTTTTTCGTTGGGGTTGTAGGGCTTCCAGTTGCTGCTGGTGTTACCAACCACTTTATCGGTATTTGGAATACGCAAGTTGCGGCCGACATCCCCAGCTGAGAATGCGTCGGTCGGCCCCATATTCAAACCGTTGGCATCGGCGATCAGGTACCAGAGTTTGGAGTCGCCCCACAGGGTCGCGGCTATTCCCATCAGGGTGTCACCGCCATTAACCGTGTAAGCGCTTGGCGTGCTACCGCCGCTGATCACCGCGTCTATAGGTCTAGCGTTATTGCCAAAAGCACCAAAACTTCCGAGTTCACCTCCGGTCGGCGAGTAATAGTACCTTTGTGTTTTATAGGCCGAGTCACCAAATCGCTTTTCTGCCTTGGCGATGATTTGGCCATTGGCGTTGTAGGAAAAATTACGGTAGCTGAAACTGGCGGTCACAATGAGTGGAAAGCTGCAGACGAAATTGCAATCCCTCGAACATCAAACGCGCAGCGCGAATCCCTGAATAGGCTCCGCCAACTCAAAGCGAATGAAAATTAACTGCGCGACCCCATCGAAAAGTGGCAAAAACAAATCGACTCCGTCATATTGCAACAACAGTAGCGGCCCTGTCGTTCTGGCTATTGGGGATTGAGTGAGAGAGGTTCTGCTTAAGGAAGTGCTATTCAGGCATGACCTCAATGGTGCAGAGCATGAGGCAACACAAGGAAAATCCGGGTAAAACTGGATTCGTCGTCCATGCCAGCTGTGTGATGGAATATACCGGCGTCACCCAACGGAGCGATGCCAAACGCAGTGAGCTGGACCCAGCCTGGATAGAGTCGCCGAAATGAAAGCTCGTTGCGGCGGGTAGCGAAATCAAGCGTGATGTCGAGAGTGGATGTCGGATTCACCCATTAGGCTTTTTGGCCTTGCCCGCGCTCAGACGCGCAATATCATCCAGTACCGGCTGGGTTTTCTGTGCGGAACGGCAGGTCAGAACTTGAGTGCCGCCCTGGGGCCATGAAGAGGAGTGTTGTTGCCATATTTTCATTTATGCCCCTCCCCCGAGGAGGGGAATGGTAAAAACTGCGCAGTTGGGATCGCTCGTTAGGATTTTCGCCATACGGAAAGAGCAGGCCGATTACGCTTTTTTGCGCTGCGCGTTTGGGCTACCATCAATTCTTTCCAATCAC
>CAZPSO010000223.1:0-4324 GCA_964588895.1 uncultured Tessaracoccus sp. | reverse complement strand
TTCCTTGTACCAGTTCAGGATGGAGTCCATGGAGTCGTCGACGCTGAGGATGAAGCAGGCACTGACCTGCTGCGGCGACTTGGTGCCCACGTTGAACCACACCGGCGAGTTGAACGAGAAGTACTGGTTGAGCAGCATCCAGCGGATCTCGTTCCCGAAGATCTCCGCATCCTGCGGGGTGGCGAAGTAACCGTTGTCCTCACCGCTGCGCTGGTACGTCTCCACCACACGGTCGATCAGCGCCTTGAGGCTCTCCTCGCGCTGCGGGGTGCCCACCGCCCCGCGGAAGTACTTGGTGGTGACGATGGTGGACGCGTTCAGGCTCCAGGACGTGGGGAACTCCACGCCCTTCTGCTCGAAGACGGTCTCGCCCGTCCTCCAGTTGGTCTGGACCACGTCGCGCAGTTCCCATTCCACCTCGTCGTAGGGATGGACGCCTTCGCGGGTAAAGACGCGCTGGATGCTCAGGCCTGCGGCGGCCTGGGACTTCCTGGCGCGACGGGTGGTCGGTTGTGTGGCAGTTGCGGTCATGATTCCTCACTGAATGGTGGCGGTGGGTGGCGATCGGTGGTTCAGCCGATCAAGGGTTCCTGCGTTACGGGTTGCAGTGATGACCGGGGTTTCTTTCCGGGCGCTGCGGGTGCGGTCTCGGACCTCAGCCGCTCGATCTCATCGGCGAAGTCCTCGAGCGAGTCGTAGTTCTTGTACACGCTGGCGAACCGGAGGTAGGCGACGGTGTCGAGTTCCGCCAACGGACCCAGGATGGCAACACCCACGTGCTCGCTGGGGATCTCCGCCATGCCGCTGGAACGCAGGGATTCCTCCACCCGCTGCCCCAGGGCCGCCAGGTGTGCCGGACTGACGGGACGACCCTGGCACGCCTTGCTGACGCCCTTGATGACCTTGTCCCGGCTGAATGCCTCCACAACCCCGGAACGCTTCACCACCGTGAGCTGGATCTGCTCCACCGTGGTGAACTTGCGCTCGCACGCGGGACAGGCCCGACGCCGCCGGATGGCGGAACCGTCGTCGGTGGCGCGGGAGTCCGAGACCTTCGTGTCCTCGTGCCGGCAAAATGGGCAATGCATCCGTGCCACCCCCTTTCCCGTGGTGTGAGTCGACTGTGCCAGAGATTGACCCCAAACACAACAGGTTGGGGAACGACATCAGTGTAACTACTAGATGTGGGAACTCTAGGTCCACGGCTGGAACACGTCAACCAGCGACGCGGGCGCGTCGCTGGTTGCGTAAGAAAAGTCCTGGAGGGCGCGAGTGGCCCGATCAGCGGCGGGTCACGTGGGCCCAGCCGGGGTCACCGGCGACGATGTCCACCTGAGGATCCGGCTGCGCTTGGTCAATGAAGCCACCGACCGCCACGCCGGTGCCCAGCACGGCGAGCGCGGCCACCGCCAGGAGCTTCAGCTTGACCGTGACCCCGACGGCCGGGGCCGTGGCCGCCACGCGGCAGGAGCTGACACCGCCGCGCACCCGCCCAGGCGGGGCGGGGCGAGCCGGCCGGGCGGGGCGGGGTCCGACAACGCTGCGCGTTGCGGAGATTTCGACCGTCCTCATGGTTGACCTCCCTTTGGTACGTTTGTTCGAATCACACTCTAGGCGATCCGAGACGACAAATCAAACACCTGTTCAGCACGCGTTTGCCGTCATGAGCCATTCAACGAGGGGGCACTGACAATTTTCGACGGCGTGTGCGAACACGCCCATGGGATCGAACGAATGTTCGACTCATTCCAGTAGCATGGGACCATGGCCGAAGAGAAGATGCCCCACCGCCGCAAAGCCGGACGACCTTCTGCCCGCCAGGTGGCAGCAGAACTCGCCGACGTCGCCGTCCCCGACAGCGCAGCAACTGCCGGTCTCACCCCCCGGCAACGCCGCCTGCTGCACGTGATCCAGGAAGCCATCTCCTCAGTGGGTTATCCGCCGAGCATCCGTGAGCTGGCCCGGCAGGCTGACTTGTCCTCCACTTCCAGCGTCTCGCACCAACTGAAGGTGCTGGAGGGGAAGGGATTCCTGCGCCGCGATCCCAACCGGCCCCGTGCCATGGTGGTCACCCTTCCCGAGGAACCCGCCACCGATCTCCCGCCGGAGGCCGACTACGACACGCGGGCACATTCCGTCAATGTCCCCCTCGTGGGACAGATCGCAGCCGGTGGCCCCATCCTGGCCGAGGAGCACATCGAGGACATGTTCGCGCTCCCGCAGCAAGTGGTGGGAGAGGGCAGCATGTTCATGCTGAGGGTGCAGGGCGACTCCATGGTTGACGTCGCCATTTGCGATGGCGACTGGGTGGTGGTGCGGCAGCAATCCGACGCCGACAACGGCGACATAGTGGCTGCGCTGCTCGACGACGAGGCCACTGTCAAGACACTGCAGCGTCGCGACGGCCGGGTCTGGCTGGTTCCGCACAACGAGGCCTACTCCCCCATCGACGGCGCCCACGCCCAGGTCATGGGCAAGGTGGTGGCGGTGCTGCGCAAGGTGTGATCCGTTCGCCCTTGGTGAACACGGGAATACCCCGGAGCTCCTCCGGGTTGTCGCAGGTGGCAAGTGCCACCGAACACACAGGAGCAGCAATGAAGGTGTCCCAGTCGCGTACCGCGATCCCGGCCCTTGATTCCGCCAGCCGTGCTGCGCTGGCCCGCCTGCGTGACCCCGAAGCCGTTTGTTGCTTCGTCGGCTGACGTCACCTGCCGAAACACCCACCCGGCCCCTTGGGTCCCCCTCGTCGTACCCGAAATCCCGAAGGATCACCATGTCCCTGTACCTTGTCGAGTTCGTCCCCACTCCCGCCGACGCTGACGGCGCGCGGCTGCTGCTGGAGTCAGTCGCGGCGGACGCAGAACTCATCGAAGCCCAGATCACCTCCGACCACGCCCGCGTGTTCACCATCATCGAGGCCGGCTCCGCCGACGCCGTGGCGCGTCAGGTCGCGCGCGTGAAGGCCTCCGAGGTCTCGGATCCAGCCGAGGTCCGCCTCGTCGGTGCGGATCTGGCCGACGTGAAGGCAGCCCGCCCCGATGCGGGCTACCTCGTGGAATGGGACATCCCCGACCACATCGACATGGACACCTACCTGTCCCGCAAGAAGTCGAAGTCTCCGTTGTACGCCGACATTCCCGAAGTGGCGTTCCTCCGCACCTATGTGCGCGAGGACATGGGCAAGTGCCTGTGCTTCTATGACGCCCCCGATGAGGACGCCGTGCGACGTGCTCGCGAGATCGTGTCCACTCCGGTGGACCGGTTGCACGCGTTGAAGGGAATCGAACTGTGAGCACCGAGCTGACCACCTGGGTGGCATCCACGGCCGCGGCCGTCGACGCCAACGAGTCGCCGGCCAGCCAGATCCTGGGCCACCTCGCCCACCTCGGCCTCCTCGATACGGACGTCGATGCCGTACTCGCCGGCACCAACCGCGACATCACCGCGAGCGCGGACCTGATCGCGGCGGTGGCCGAGGAGTGCGTCTCCCAGGCGTTCTCACTCTGGGCACACCGCATGGTGCTGGAATACGTGGCCCGGGGACGGCGCTCCCCACGCAGCGCCGACCTGCTTGCCGACCTGCGTTCGGGCGCGCGCGTCGGCTCCACTGCCATGGCGGCAGGCCTGAAGAGCTTGGCCGGCCTCAGTGACCTGGACATCGCCGCCGAGCGGATCCCGGGAGGCTGGAGCCTCACCGGCCGCATCCCCTGGGCCTCCAACCTGGTGGCGGGCGGGATCTTCGTGCTGCCCGCCCAGACCCCCGAGGGGGCCACTTTGGTGGCGTGGGCGGAGGTGGATGCCCCGGGAGTGAAGATCCGTCCGGTCACCGGCCTGCTGGCGCTGGACGCGACTGCCTCGGGCTTCGTGCAGCTCGATGGCCTCCGGATTGCTGACGACCAGGTGCTGTCACATGACTTGACCACCTTCGCCAAGGGCTTCCGCCCCACCTTTCTGGTGCTCCAAACATCCTTCTGCGCAGGGTTGATCAGGCGCTCATTGCAGGAAGCCCGCACCCTTCTGGAGCGCGGCGAGAACCGGGCCTTCGTCGACGACGTCCGCCTCCTCGCGGCCGACGTCGAGCGATTCCTCGCCACGTGGCGCCAGCTGGCGAGCGACATCACGCAGGCGGATCCGGTGCCCTTCCTCAGGTTGCGGCTGGAGGCCACCCAGCTGGCTGGCCGGGCCACCCGACTGGAGGCCACGCTCGCGGGGGGCCGGGGCTACCAGACCAGCACCGGCGCCTCGCGCCGCTTCCGGGAAGCGGCGTTCCTGCCTGTGCAATCACCCTCGGAGGGACAACTGCGGTGGGAACTCGCATCCTTGG
>CAZPSO010000222.1:0-4365 GCA_964588895.1 uncultured Tessaracoccus sp. | reverse complement strand
CCACGGCCACAGCGAATGCCCGGACCGGCGCGGTTCCCGGCCCGCTGCTGGGTTGCTCACTGGTGGTCGCTCCCTGGTTCTGCGAGGTTCCACTACTACATCATGACCGCTGATGGCCCAGAATGTCAGGGTCGAATACCTGATGTTCGACGCCTCCACTTGCCTTGGGAGGAGAACCTGATGCGCACTGCGCACTGAGTAGCGCGTCGCGGCACCCAAGTGTCGGTGGCGGGACAAGGAGCATCGGCCCACACCCGCGAGGCGCGCCCAGCATCCAGCAGGAGCGTCAGCGTCCCGCCAGTCTGCTGAGGACGGCGGTGATGATCTCCATGTAGCCGTCGATCTGGTCGGCCGCAGCCTTCATGGCGACGGGCCCCCGCCGGTAGGGGTCAGCCACTTCGTCACCGGCTCGGGCAGAGCGGTGACGCCACAGGTGGTCCACCAGACCATCCAGGGTGACGTCGTCAGGCAGGCCCGCTAGTTCCCGGGCGACGTGGCCGATCAGGAACGCCTTTCTGCCCATCGCCGGCCATTCGTCCAGGATGTAGCGGCGGTGGTCGGCGGCCATGGTGAGGATCAGGTCGGATTCGGCGACGAGGTCGCGCGTCAGTTGCCGCGCCCGATGGGACTCGAAGGTGCCGCGTCCGCGGACTTGCTCGGCCATGGGCGGGTCGATGGGGTGGTCAACCAGGGCACGGACACCGGCGGAGCGGAATTCCAACCCGGCTGGGGTGTTGTCGTTGGCGATGACGTCGGCGTAGGCGGAGCGGCAGATGTTGGCCGTGCAGACGAACAGGATGCGGTAGGGCCGCGTCACGACGGCATCCTCGATGTCTGGGGGATTCGTGGCAGGTTGGGGCCGGGGGATGGCTCCGGGGCGGGGGAGGTGATCGCCGAGCTCCAGCCAGGAGTGGCCGGGCCGAAACCCGGTGGCCTTGATCTTTTCCAGACCCAGCACGCCACTGGAAGGCGGCGGGCCTCCGGAGCCGGAGTCGCCCGAGATTTCCCGCAGGCCGCGAACGTCGCCGTCCACCATCTGGTAGACCCGGCGCGCAATGTCGCCCCATGAGGTGACACGGCCGTCGCCGGTGATGTTGTAGGTGCCGGCCGGGGCGCCGATGTCCAGCAGGTGAGTGATGCCAGCGGCCAGGTGCTGGGCGAATGTGAGACGCCCATAGCGGTCGGCCACGATGTCGCGACGCTCTCCGCGACGCGCTGCGACCACCAAGTCCTCCAGAAACCCCTCGCCACGGTCCATCACCCATCCCGTGCGCACCACCAGGTGACGGGGGAGTCCTGCAGCGATCACTTCCCCGGCTGCCAGTGACTGGCCGTGCGGGTCCAGCAGGCTGATCGGCTCGTCCTCGGGGTGCTCCGGGACGGAGGCGTCGAAGACGGGGTCGGTGGTGACGTGGACGTAGCGCAGCCCATGGCGTCGTGCGATGTCGGTCAGGCGGTGGGCCCGGGCGGCCGCCGCGTTCCACGTGTCGGCCACGCGGGGGGCGCCGGCGAGGCCGTTGCCCGTCTCCCCGTAGGCGTTGATGATCGTGTCGAATGCCGACAGGTCCACCTGTCCATTCGCTGGTTGCAGCGTTGACCGCGACGAAGGAGCGTTCGACGTGTCGAGAGGAGGTTGCGCCATCACCACCTCGGCGGTCGTCAAGCCGATGGCGTTCGGCACTTCTGCCAGGAGTGCCCGGCCCAGCCGGGTCTCGGTGCCGGCCACCAGGACTCGGCGGGGCGGGATCGGCTTTGTCTCGGCCAGGTTGGGCAGCAGGGTGTCGCGGTGGGCGACGGATGCGCGGTCCCGGCTGATGGGCCAGGTGATGCCCAAGGCGGGATCGAAGACATTGACGAACCCGTAACGGTTGCGGGCCTGCGGGGTCCAATGGTGTTCCAGGAGGTAGTTCATGGTGGTGTTGTCTTCCAGCACCTGGTGCGCCTGCGCCACTCCGCGGGGAACGAACACCGACGTGCCGCGGTCCACGTCCAGGGTGAGGACCCTCCCGAAGCAGGGGCCCTCCCGCAGGTCCACCCACGCCATCATCACCCGGCCCTGCACCACGCTGATCAACCGGTCCCATGGCTCGGCATAGAACCCGCGAGTGGTGCCGCGGGCCACCAGGTGGGTGATGTTGTGCTGGACGGGGGTGAAGTCGGGCAGGCCCAGGGCCACCATCTTTTCCCGGTGCCAGTTCTCCTTGAACCAGCCGTCGTCGTTGTGTTGGACGCCCAGCCGGATGACCAGCAACGCGGGGATGTCGGTGGACTGGATGCTCGGTTGGTTCAAGGTGTTTCCTCGTCAGCCCAGGAGGTCGGACAGCTCTTCAGTCACGATTTCGGCGATCTCGGCATGGGCCTCATCTGAGAGTTCGTCACCGTCGCCCAGCCCGGGCTGTCCCACGTCGATGAACGTCCCGTCGACGGCCTCCACGGCGGCGCCGATGGTGCCGTTGTGCATCGAGAGCCAAAACGGAGCCGTCTCCTCGGTGGTGACGGGCGAGATGGCCACCAGTTCGGCAGCGGGCAGGGCGTCGCGGAGGCGGTCGAAGTAGGAGGCGGCGAGGTCACCGATTCCGTAGTCCCCATCGGCCGTTCCGCCGAAGGTGATCACCAGGTCCGGCTCGGCGTCCACGATGGCTGGAATGGAACCTCCAAAAGGAGCGCACGGGTCGAAGTCACATGCTCGGGGCTGCGCAATGAAGCCGCGGCCGGGGGACGAGAGGTTGATGGCCTCGTCCCAGTCCAACTCCGCTGCCACTTCACCGAGCCAAATCTCGGAGTCATCCCCGACGGAGGACGAGTCACCGATCACCAGGACAGTCAGGCCCGATGAGACCTCCGGCGGGCTGGACTCCGCGGTGGGGCCATTCGTGCTGACTTCGGTGGTAGTCGGGGCCGGGTCGGCTGGATCGGGTGTCTCTTCCGGAGATGCAGTCGTGATCGGATCCTGGGGAACGGCGGTGACCTGCTCAGAGCCCCCCGCGTCAGGTCGGTGTTGCATGAGGGCGGCCACGCTGAGCGCGATGGCAAGGACGGCTAGCACGACCAGACCGGCAGCGCTGAGCCTGCCGGTGTTACGGAACTGTGCCATGGAACTCTCTCTCAGTGCGTCCGTTTTGGCTCCGACCGGAATCTAGAGGCCATCTTAGGCCCACCACGCGGCGACGCCGTCGTGCGGAGCGATCTGCAAGCAGGGTCAGTCTCGGCCGTAGAGGTCCCGGGTGTAGACCTTGCCCTCCACGTCCCCGAGCTCCTCGGACTGCCGGTTGGCAATGATCACGTCAGCCTGCTGCTTGAAGCTGTCCAGGTCACGGATCACCGTTGAGTGGAAGAACTCGTCCTCCTCGAGCGCCGGCTCGTAGACGATCACCGGGATCCCCTCAGCCTTGATCCGCTTCATCACACCCTGGATGGCCGACTCTCGGAAGTTATCCGAACCGGCCTTCATCACCAGCCGATACACGCCCACCACTTCCGGATTCCGGGCCAGGATGTCGTTGGCGATGAAGTCCTTGCGGGTGGCATTGGCATCCACCACGGCGGCGATCAGGTTCTGCGGCACATCGGAGTAGTTGGCCAGCAACTGCCGGGTGTCCTTCGGCAGGCAGTAGCCGCCGTAGCCGAAGGACGGGTTGTTGTAGTGGGAGCCGATGCGGGGATCCAGGCCGACGCCCTCGATGATCTGTTTGGTGTTCAGTCCCCGGGTGGCCGCGTAGGTGTCCAGCTCGTTGAAGTAGGCCACCCGTAGGGCCAGGTAGGTGTTGGCGAACAGCTTGATGGCTTCGGCCTCGGTGGAGCCGGTGAGTAGCGTCGGGACGTCCAGGGAAAGGGCGCCTTCCTGCAGCAACCGGGCCACGAGCTGTCCCCGCTCTCCCTGATCGCCGACGACGATGCGGGAGGGGTGGAGGTTGTCATGGAGGGCGCGGCCTTCGCGGAGGAACTCCGGGGAGAAGATGATGCAACTTCCCGGGTACTGCTGGCGCAGGTCTTCCGTGAACCCCACCGGGATTGTCGACTTGATCACCACGGTGGCGTCCGGTGCGGCGGTCAACGCGGCTTGCACGACGGACTCCACCGACGAGGTATCGAAGTGGCTGGTGTCCGGGTCATAGTTCGTGGGCGTGGCCACGAAGACCACGTCGACTCCGTCATACGCCTTGCCCGGATCAACGGTGGCGGTCAGGGACAGTGGCATGCTGGCCAGGTACTCGGAGAGTTCCGGGTCCTCGATGGGGGAGTGCCGGTCATTGACCAACTGCACACGTTCCGAATCGATGTCCAAGGCGGTCACGTCGTGGTTCTGCGCCAAAATGACCGCGTTCGACAGCCCGACGTAGCCCGTACCAACAACCGTGATCTTCA
>CAZPSO010000221.1:0-4426 GCA_964588895.1 uncultured Tessaracoccus sp. | reverse complement strand
ACGGCCAAGGCCATCGACGCCGCCGAACACCTCGGGACCGATTCGATCCTGCTGGGTGGGGGAGTGGCGGCCAACTCGCGACTGCGCGCCCTCCTGCAGGAGCGGGCCGAGGCTGCGGGGCTCAGCGTGCGGCGCCCGCGCCCGGCGCTGTGCACCGACAACGGCGCCATGATCGCGGCACTGGGCTCAGAGGTGGTCTCCGCCGGCCTGCCGCCCTCGTCCATGAGCTTCGGTGCGGATCCCGGCCTCGACGTCTCCCAGGTCCTGATCCCCGGCTGACCCGTGGAGGAAGCACTGCGCGCCGCGATGGCCGAAACGGACCCGACGTCGCTGGGTGCCGCCACCCGACTGCGGAAACGCTACCCGCCCGAGGTGGCGGCGTGGGCGTTGCGGCAGGTCGGCCTGCGCCGCGAAGCGCGAAGGAAGTTCACGCGCGCCGACGAGATGCTGTTCACCCGCGCCGGGCTGGAGCAAGCCACCAGGCAGCCGGTGGCGCAGTGGCGCGCGTCCCGTCTTGCCGAGGCGGGAGTGACGCGTGTCGTGGACCTGGGATGCGGCATCGGGGCGGACTCGATGGCCTTCGCCACCGCTGGCATGGACGTGGTCGCCGTGGACGCGGACGCCGAGACAGTGGAGGTGGCCACCGCCAATCTGGCGCTGGTGGGCGCCGGTCCCGCAACGCTCGCTCGGGCCGAGGACGTGGAGATCCCCGACCCGGCCGCGGTCTTCCTCGATCCGGCGCGGCGCACGGACCGGGGCCGCACCTGGGAGGTGGCCGACTTCTCGCCCCCATGGGACTTCGCCACCGCTCACCTCGCCTCCGGGCGGGTGGTGGTGGTCAAGGCTGCTCCGGGCCTGCCCCGGCACCTGATCCCCGAAGACGTGGAGGCCTGCTGGGTCTCCCATGATGGCTCCGTGGTGGAAGTTTCGCTGTGGAGCCACCGGCGGCCCGGACGCCGGGCGGTGCTGCTCCACGGGCAGACAGGCATGGTGCAGGTGGGTCCGGAGTCACCAGCGGAGCCGCTGGAGGTGGGGCCGGTCGGCCGCTACGTACACGAACCGGACGGGGCGCTGATCAGATCCGGACAGCTGGAGGCTGTGGCGCCCGGGCAAGAGCGCTGGCTGTTGGCGGAGTCGGTGGCCTACCTCTCCAGCGACGAGGCGCTGGGGTCCCCGCTGGTGCGCAGTTTCGAGGTGATCGAGGTGTTGCCCTGGGACGTCGGCCGGCTCCGCCGCTGGCTGCGCGACCACCGGATCGGCACCGTCGAGATCAAGGTACGGGCCATAGACGTGGACCCGGCCGCGCTGCGCCGCGAACTGCGGCCGAAGGGGCCGGGCCAGGTGACGGTGGTGCTGGCAAAGACCCAGGCTGGAGCGCGGATGATCGTGTGCCGTCGCGTGCCCCACGTCACTTCAGATTTGTAACAATCCGGTCGCAAACAGGGGTCCGGACTTTCGGTGGAGCCCGAAACCCGTTAGTGTCCAAGTCTACAACCCGCTAGGGACTATGTCGTCATTCGACAAGGAGAAATAAATGAAGTTGAGGGGAACCAAGGCCACCCTTGCAGCGTTGCTGAGTGGTGTGCTGATCCTGAGCGCCTGCACCAGCGATGCTGATGTGGACGACACTGCGGCTCCGCAGGACACTGCGGCCACCACCGAGCCCACCGATGAAGCCACAGACGAGGCCACCGACGAGGGCACAGATGAGGCCACCGAAGATCCCGGCGGTGTTGATGCCGGTGGGAACACCGAGGCCTGCCTGCAGGACGTCGGCATCACCGAAACCGCCGATGGCCAGGTCAGCCTGACCGTCGGCCCCGGCAACTGGAGCGGCTACAACGCCACCACCAGCCGGACCTACTCCACGTACAACAACGCCATCGCCGACCAGATGTTCTCCGGCTTCGTCTACTACGGCGTCGACGGAACCATCTGCACCAACGACGACTTCGGCACCTTCGAGGTCCTCAATGAGGATCCGCTGGAGATCCAGTACACCATCGCCGACGACGCGCAGTGGTCCGACGGCGTGCCCGTCACCATCAACGACTACCTGCTCGACTGGGCCGCTCAGAACCCCGAGTTCCTTGAGGGTGGCACCTTCGACCACGTCTCCACCTCCTTCGCGGAGTACGTGCCCGAGGGCCCCCAGGGTGAGGTCGGTTCCAAGACCTTCACCGTCACCTACTCCGAGCAGTACCCCGACTGGCGCCTGATCGTTGGCGGCACCCTGCCGGCACACATCGCCGCCGAGCGTTCCGGCGTCGAGCCCGACGCGCTGGCCCAGGCCATCCTCGATCGCGACGCCGACACCGTCGGCCAGGTGGCCGAGTTCTGGAACAACGGCTGGATCTACAACCCGGGTGAACTGCCCGACATGGCCGACACCCCCTCCAGCGGTCCCTACATGCTGAAGGAAGGCGGCTGGCAGGCCGACACCGCCCTGACGCTGACCGCCAATGACAACTACTGGGGCACCCCCGCCGGTACCCAGGACCTGATCTTCCGCTTCGTGGAGGATGCCGCCATGGTGCAGGCCCTGGAGAACGGCGACGTGGACGTGATCCGTCCGCAGGCCACCGTCGACACCGTGCAGCAGCTGCAGAACAGCAACGCCACCCTCGAGCAGTACTCCACGCTCACCTGGGAGCACCTGGACTTCAACTTCCGTGAAGCCGGCGAGATCGAGACCGTCGACGACGAGGGCGAACCCACGGGTGAGACCACGTCGTACCCGGGTTCCATCTTCTCCGACGGCCAGGGCGGTCTGGCACTGCGCGAAGCCTTCGCACTGTGCGTTCCCCGCCAGACGATCGTCGACTCCCTGATCGCTCCGATCAACCCCGACACGGTCCTGATGAACGCCCGCGAGTCCTTCCCCTTCCAGGATGACTACGACGAGGTCGTGGGCGCTGCCTACGACGGCCGCTTCGACCAGGTCGACATCGCCGCAGCGCAGGAGAAGTTCGCCGAAGCCGGCGTCGAGGGTGAAGTTGACGTCCGCATCGGCTACTTCGCTGGCAACCAGCGTCGCGCCGAGACGGTCCAGGCCATCCAGGCCTCCTGCTCCGAGGTCGGATTCAACGTGACCGACGCCTCGTCGGCCACCTTCTTCGACGTGGAACTGGTCAACGGTGATTACGAGGTCGCGCTGTTCGCGTGGGCTGGCTCCGGCCAGATCGCGTCGGGCCGCAACATCTACCACACCGGCCTGCCGCAGAACTACGGCCACTACTCCAACCCCACCGTTGACGAAGCGTTCAACGTCCTGGCCTCCAGCCTCGACAACTCCGTCCACGTGGAGCAGAAGAAGATCATCGAGCAGGAGCTGTGGGACACCCTGTACGGCATCCCGCTGTACGCCCACCCGGGCACCGCAGCCCATGACCCGGCACTCCAGAACTTCCGCCCGACTGCCACGCAGTCCGGTCCGAACTGGAACGCCTACCAGTGGGTTGTTTCCTGATCCGGTGACCGCATCACCTGATCGCTGAACGAAGGGGTGGGGAGTCCTTTTCGAAGGGCTCCCCACCCCTTTGCCACGACCGGGTGGTGCCCACCCCCCGCGCATAGCGGTATCATCACCGGAGTCGCCCAAGTTTCGACCCAGATATTTGCGCGTCAGCTTCAACCACACCCAACCAACCCCTACGATCGGGTGACGCGGCGTAGCGCGCCAGCCCGTTCCGGGCTCTTGAAGAAGTCACCGAGGAGCCATCTTGCTCAAGTTCATCGCCAGGCGGCTGGGAATCTCTTTGATGGTTCTCCTGCTCGGGTCGTTCCTGTTGTTTGTCCTGGTCATCAACGCCGGAGACCCGCTGTCGGACCTGCGGGAGTCGAACGATCCCAACCGTGAGAACCTGATTCGCCAGCGCACGATGTACATGGGGCTCGACAAGCCCTGGTACGAGCGCTACTTCTCCTGGCTCTTCGGAGTATCAAGGTGTTTCATCGGGCGGTGCGACCTCGGCACCAACATCGGTGGGCAGTCCGTCAACGGCCTGGTGGTCCAGGCAGCCGGCTCGACGCTGCGCCTCGTGGTCCTGGCCACGTTCCTGGCCATCATCATCGGTGTGGTGTTGGGCATCGTCTCGGCCATCCGCCAGTACAGCGCCTTCGACTACGGCATCACGCTGATGGCCTTCACGTTCTACTCGCTGCCCGTCTTCTGGGCAGCGGTCCTCCTCAAGCACTACGCGGCCATCGAGTTCAACACCTGGTTACAAGAGGGTGCCGCGTTCGACATAGTGATCATCGTGCTGATAGCAGGCATCGCCGCCATCGTGGTGCAGGCGGCAGCCGGCGGCCCCCTCAAGAGGCGGCTCATCAGCGCCGGTGCCGTCTTCGTCGGCCTGGTTCTGGTCATGCTCTACTTCGACGCGGTGCGCTGGTTCACACGTCCTGCCATCGGCATCCCGGTCTA
>CAZPSO010000220.1:0-4460 GCA_964588895.1 uncultured Tessaracoccus sp. | reverse complement strand
CGGAGCGCTACGGCTACCAGTCGATCCTCACGCCGCGCGAGACGTACCGCGCGGGGCTGGCCAGCCTGGACCGTTACGCCAATGAGCGCTTCCAGGCCGACTTCGTGGCGCTGAGCGAGGCGCAGCAGGACGCCATAGTGCAGGCCATGCTGGACGGCGACGCCACAACCTTCGAGAACCCCACTGGGGAGGCGTTCTTCCACGTACTGCGGCGCCACACGTGCGAGGGGATGTTCTCGGACCCCGTCTACGGCGGCAACCGCGACATGGTGGGCTGGAGCCTCATCGGTTACCCGGGAGCGCAGCGCGCCTACACGGAGGACGAGATCAGGGCCACCGACTTCGCCCGCGCGCCGCAGAGCATCCTCGACATGCACGAGTTCCACGCAGGGCACGACGCCAACGAGCACGTGGTGCTGCCGGTAACCGGCTCCCGCGTGAAGGATGGTGAGGCGCAAGAGTGACGGTACAGAAGAAGGTCGACGTAGTAACCGTGGGTGCGGGCTGGACGGCTGCCATCCTGGCCTACCTCCTTACCCAGGAAGGGTACAGGGTGGTCTCCCTGGAGCAGGGGCCGGCGCGCTTCGCCACCCCCGACTTCGAGCACAACCACGACAGCCTGCGTTACAGCATCCGCAAGGCGATGATGGTGGACCTGCGCGACGAGACTTGGACCTGGCGACCGAATCCGAACCGCCCGTCCTTGCCCATCCGGCAGTACGGCTCGTTCCATCCCGGTAACGGCATCGGCGGCGCCGGCATCCACTGGGCGGCGCAGACCTGGCGCTTCTACCCATCGGACATGAAGTACCGTACGCACCACGTAGAGCGTTACGGCGTGGACCGCCTGCCCGAGGGCAGCACCGTGCAGGACTGGCCCATCACCTACGAGGAACTGGAGCCTTACTACACCCGCATGGAGTACGACATCGGCATCTCGGGCCGGGCCGGCAACCTGCGGGGCGAGATCCAACCGGGGGGTAACCCGTTCGAGGGTGAGAGGACGCACCCGTACCCGCTGCCGCCGCTGGTGCGCAGCCGGGCAGCGGATATGTTCTCGGGGGCAGCCAGGGAGTTCGGCTACAACCCGTTCCCGCAACCCGCCGCCATCCTCTCGGAGGCGTACCGCGGCGTGAGCGGCAACGAGCGTTCCGGCTGCCTGTACTGCGGCTTCTGCACCCGGTTCGGGTGCGAGGCCGACGCCAAGAACAGCCCCGTGACCGACCACATCCCCGCGGCGCTACAGACGGGCCTCTACGAGATCCGCACCAACTGCAAGGTGACCGACGTGGAGGTGGACGGCGACGGCCTGGCGACCGGCCTCAACTACGTGGACCAGGTGACGGGCGAGGAGCACTTCCAGCCCGCCGAGGTGGTGATCCTCTCCGCGTTCACGCTTTCCAACGTGCGGCTGATGCTGCTCTCGCGTTCGGACGCCCACCCGGGCGGCCTAGGCAACGACCGTGACATGGTGGGCAAGAACTACACCTACCAGCTGAACCTGGGTCCCGCCACCGGCGTGTTCGAGGGCCAGCGCTTCAACAGTTACATGGGCAACAGCTGCCTGCAGGACGTGATCCACGACTTCAACGCCGACAACTTCGACCATTCGGAGCTGGACTTCATAGGCGGCGCCTCCATCACCTGCGGCGGCGGCGAGAACTCGCCGCTGCTCAGCGCCCTGAGCCTGCCCGTTCTGGACATGGCCACCAGCGGCTCGGAGGGCGACAGCGACGGCAACGGCAACGGCGGAACCCGCAAGAGGCCGCCGGTTGCCGGTGAGGTGGGTAGCCTGGCCGGCGCCGGCAGCGAATGGGGGCCGGAGTGGAAGGAGAACCTGAGGCGCAACTGGGACAGCGTCGTGGGTATCGGCATACAGGGCGAGAGCCTGCCGTACGTGGACCAGTACCTGGACCTCGACCCCACCTATAAGGACGCCAGGGGCCGGCCTCTCCTGCGCGTCACTTTCGACTTCCACGACAACGACTACCGGCTGTACCGCTTCATGGCGGCCCGCACGGCCGAACTCCTGCGCGCCATGGGCCCCACGCGCACGTACGTCACGGAGGAGCTGGAGCCGTACGACGTGCACTCCTACCAGAGCACCCACAACACGGGCGGCGCCATCATGGGCTCTGACCCCGGCAACTCCGTGACCAACAAGTACGGCCAGGTGTGGGACACGCCGAACGTGTTCGTTACCGGCGCCGCGCTCTATCCGCAGAACCCAGGGATGAACCCTACCGGTCCGCTCCTCGCCCTGGCTTACTTCGCGGGTGAGGCGCTTAGCCACCGCTACTTCCGGAACCCGCGCGAGCTGCTCGGCTGAGGTTCGCCCAGGGAGGGGCGAACAGCGAACGGGTGCGCTTGAAGCGGCTCTAGAGGGGTTGCAAACTCGCTTCGATCTCGCTGCGGTGGGGCTCCAGGAACGGCGGGAGCGCCAGCGACTCCCCCAGCGCCTCGAGCGGTTCGTCGTGGTGGAAGCCGGGGCCGTCGGTAGCCAGCTCGAACAAGATGCCGCCGGGCTCCCTGATGTAGAGACTGCGGAAGTAGAAGCGGTCCACCTCGCCGCTGAATGGCCTGCCGGTGGCCTGCAGTCGCTCCGTCCACCGGTGGTACTCCTCGTAGTCGGGTACGCGCAGCGCAACGTGGTGCACGCCGCCCGAGCCGTAAGAAGCGCGCGGCAGGTCCGGCCGGACCGCAACGTGGAGCTCCGAGGCAGGTCCCTCGGCGTTCATGCGGTACACGTGCACCTCATGCTCCGGCGCCTCGGGGTGGGGATAGGTGTGATCGGTCTTCAGATTGAAGACGCCCGTGAGGAACTCGTGCGTGGGAGCCAGCTCGGGGACGGTGATCTCGCTGTAGCCAAGGCCGCGGATCTGATGCTCTGGCGGCACGGGACTCGCCAGCCAGGGACGGGCCTCACCCACGCCCCCATCGTCCACGAGGCTGACTACCAGTCCATCCTCGTCCTCGAAGTCGAGCCGCGGGCGCCCGTCCACTTCGTGCGGTCCCGAGGTCGTCAAACCGTGCTCGGTCAGCCGCTCCTGCCAGTAACGCAGCGTGGCTTCACCGCTTACGCGGAAGGTGGTCCGCGAGATGCTGCGGTTGCCCCGCCGCTCCCGGGCCGCCAGCGGCATGTCGAAGAAGGTCATGGCCGTTCCCGGAGAGCCCAGCTCGTCGCCGTAGTAGAGGTGGTACATGCTGGTGTCGTCCTGGTTGACGGACTTCTTCACCAGGCGCAGGCCCATCACGGTGGTGTAGAAGTCGTGGTTGCCCTTGATGTCGTTGGTAAGGGCGCTCACGTGGTGGGTTCCGGTCAGTCGAAGCATCGGGGTCACTCCTCGTTGGGTCGTTACATAGGGTCGTTGCGGGCGGTGCTCGGCATGGTCCGCGGCGCCCTCCAGGTGGGGTCGCCCAGCGGCTCATCTATCGACACTTTAGGACTAAAGTATTGCTAGGTCAAGCATCCCAAGCGCTTGACCGACGGTTGGTTTAGGCCTAAAGTTAGGGCGTGATCGAGATGGTTCAAGACCGCATCCCACGTTCGCGCACACTGCATGCGCCGCCCCTACTGAGCTGGCTGCGGATGGCGCGGATCGTCACCCGCACTCAGCGGGCCACCGCCGAGCACCTGCGCCAGTTCGACCTGACCCCGGCTCAGTTCGACGTGCTGGCTCAGGTGAGTTCCGCGCCCGGACCGAGCCAGCAGGAACTGGCGGACCGCCTGCTGGTGACGCAGGGCAACGTCTGCCAACTGCTGGACGGGCTGGAGCGCAAGGAGCTCGTGGAGCGCCGCCGGGAGGGCCGTAGTAACCGCGTCTTCCTCACACCCCGCGGCCACGATCTGGCGGCGCGCGCGGTGCCGGAGCACGAACTGTGGCAGGCACAGCGCATGAGCGCACTTAGCGACGACGAGCAGCGCACGCTACTGGATCTGCTCCGGAAGCTGGACAGATCCCAGAAGTAGAACCCCTCAGTAGTAGCGCCCTCCCAGCAGAGCTTCGGGAGGGCCACTGCTGCACTGCGGTGAGCCCCATCATGTCAGGAGCGAGTAGATGAGCAACAGAACCGAGAACCCCGGCATCGAGTTCGGGATAGACAGCTTCGGCGATCTGCCGAGAGACGACGCGGGCAACGTGGTGAGCTACGCCGAGGCCCTGCGCGCCACGGTGGAGGAAGCCGTGCTGGCAGACCAGGTGGGCATCGACGTCATCGCCCTGGGCGAGCACCACCGGCACGAGTTCGCCATCTCCTCGCCCGAGACGGTGCTGGCGGGCATAGCCACCCGCACGGAGCGCATCAAACTGGCCTCGGGCGTGACGGTGCTCTCCTCGGACGACCCGGTGCGCGTGTTCCAACGCTTCGCCACCGTGGACGCGCTGTCCAACGGCCGCGCTCAGGTCATCCTCGGGCGGGGCTCGTTCACCGAGTCGTTCCCCCTCTTCGGCTACGACCTG
>CAZPSO010000219.1:0-4465 GCA_964588895.1 uncultured Tessaracoccus sp. | reverse complement strand
CCGCGACGGGGTGGATGCCGAACCGCACTCGGGCCCCGTGGGCCTCAAGCCGTTCGGTCAGCTCCGCCACGGGGTACTGGGCCTGTGCGACGGCCATGCCGTAGCCGGGCACGATGATGACTTCCCTGGCCGACCACAGCAGGTCGGCGACATCGTTCGGCTTGTACTCGCGGTACTCACCCATGTCGCTGTCGGCCACCGCGGCACCATCGTCGCCGAATCCGCCCAGGATTACCGAGATGAAGGAGCGGTTCATGGCCTTGCACATGATGTAGGACAGGATGGCGCCGGAGGCGCCCACCAGGGCACCGGTGATGACCAGCACGTTCATGTCGAGCATGAAACCAGAGAACGCGGCCGCCCAACCGGAGTAGGAGTTGAGCATGGAGACCACCACGGGCATGTCGGCGCCGCCGATGGCAGCCACCAGGTGCACGCCGAGCCACAGCGACAGGGCAGTCATGATCAGCAGTGGCCAGATGGAGTGCGAGGCCACGAACCACCATCCGAGCAGGGCGATGGCGATGACGGTGGCCAGGTTCAGCCAGTGGCGCCCGGGCAGCATGAGGGGCTTGGACTTCAGCTTGCCGTTCAGCTTGCCCCATGCCACGAGCGACCCGGTGAACGTGATGGCTCCGATGAAGATGCCCAGGTAGACCTCGACGGTGTGGAAGGCGTCGGAGCCAGGATTGTCGATGTAGACGTTGTAGCCCACCAACACGGCGGCCGCTCCCACGAAGGAGTGCAGCAGGGCGATGAGTTCCGGCATGCCGGTCATCTCCACCTTGCGGGCCTTCCAGATGCCGATGACGGCCCCGATCCCAAGCGCCCCGTACAACAAGGCGGCGGACTCCGGCTGGAGGTTGGAATCGCGGTAGTCCGTGTAGGCGATGGCGAAGTTGGTGGCCACCAGGGCGAAGACCATGCCCATGATGCCGTAGACGTTGCCCTTCTTGGCGGTCTCGTGCTTGCTCAGCCCCGCGAGCGCGAGGACGAACATCAGGCCGGACGCGATGTAGGTGGCGTCGATGAAGTTGGTCAATGACATGATCAGCCCCTCCTGAACATGCCGAGCATGCGATGGGTGACGGTGAATCCACCGAAGACGTTGATGGAGGCGATCAGCACGGCGATAAACGCGAGGATCTTCACAGCCCAGTTGTCACTGGCCAGTTGCGTCATGGCGCCGACGATGATGATGCCGGAGATGGCGTTGGTGACGCTCATCAAGGGGGTGTGCAGGGCGTGGGTCACGTTCCACACCACGTAGTAGCCCACCACCACGGCCACGGCGAAGATGCCGAACAACGGCACGAAACCCGGTGGGGCGAAGGTGAGCAGGGCGATCAGCAGGATGGAGACCAGACCGACTGTCACCACCTGGTACCACCAGGGCCGGGGCGGCCTGGGAGCCGCGACGGCCGCCACCGCCTTGGGTTCCTCCACGGCGGGCGCGGGAGCGGCCGAGACTTCGATCGGTGGCGGCGGGAACGTGATCGCCCCGTCGCGGACCGTGGTCATGGTGCGCACGATCTCGTCGCCGAAGTCGACCGTGAGCGTCCCGTCCTTGGCGGGGGTCATGATGGTCAGCAGGTTCACCAGGGTGGTGCCGTAGAGCTGCGAGGACTGGCCCGGCAGCCGGCTGGCCAGGTCGGTGTAGCCGATGATCGTGACGCCGCCGTCGGTGACATATGCCTCACCGGGATGGGTGAGTTCGCAGTTGCCCCCACCCTGTGCGGCCAGGTCGACGATGACGGAACCGTTCTTCATGGAGGCCACCATGTCGGCGGTGATCAGCTTGGGCGACGGGCGACCGGGAATGGCAGCGGTGGTGATGATGATGTCCACCTGCCGGGCCTGCTCGGCATAGAGTTCGGCCGCCTGCGCCGCGTAGTCAGCGCCCACTTCCTTGGCGTACCCGTCGGAGCTGATTGCCTGGTCCCTCGACTCCACGTGGAGGAACTGTGCGCCCATGGACTCCACCTGCTCGGCGGTCTCGGGTCGCACGTCGGTGGCGCGCACGACCGCGCCCATCGCGTTGGCCGCCCCGATGGCGGCCAGGCCAGCGACGCCCGTACCGGCCACCAGCACGGTGGCTGGTGGTACCTTCCCTGCTGCCGTGACCTGGCCGGTGAAGAAGCGCCCGAACACATTGGCTGCCTCGATCACTGACCGGTACCCGGAGATGTTCGCCATGGCGCTCAGTGCATCGACGGACTGGCCGCGCGAGGTGCGGGGCACCATGTCCATCGCCAGCGCGGTGACACCCTGGGCGGCGAGCCGTTCCGTCATCTCAGCGTCCTGCCGCGGATACAGGAAGCTGATCAGGGTGGTCCCCCGGCGCATCGCGGCGATCTGGTCGCTGTCGGGCGGGTTCACGCTCAACACGATGTCGCTGCGCCACACCGTGGTCACGTCGGCGATTCGGGCGCCGGCGTCGACGTACAGATCATCGTCGAACGCCGACTGTTCGCCGGCCCCAGCCTCGATGACCACGCCGTAGCCCAGCCCGATCAGCTGGGCGACGGTCTTGGGGGTGGCAGCGACTCGTGTGTCCCCTCGGGAGTACTCACTGGGAATTCCGATGTCCATGCGGCAACCGTAGCGAGGGCCCCCGTGGGCGCTGACAGCGGGGGTCAGTTGTCGAGTCAACGAGTTGGGCGTCACTCGCGCTTGACAGACAGGAAGGAGTCCGGCTCGGTCTCCACCTTTCCACGGAGGGCAGCGAAGATGGTGTTCTCGCCCTCAATCACGGAGTTGTAGTCGCGGTCGGCCCGTTCCTCGATCCGCTCCAGTTCCCAGTAATCGTCGTCATCGCGGGGGTCGAGGTCATCGATCCCGAACTGCGACCGGTTCGCGATGGGCTCCGCGCCATACGAACCGTCGCCTACCTCGACAAGTTGGACAGCCACCTGCTCCAGGAAGTCCGAGGCCTCCCCCAGTCCCAGCCAGCGGAACCCGTCGACGGCCCCCTCGAGGCTCTGGCCATCGAGTTCCGCGAAGGCGTAGACGACGCCTCCGTTCATCGTGGTGTGGTGGAAATGCACTGCGGCGGCGAGTGCGCGGTCGCCGTCCCTGGCGTCCGCGGGGAGGGCACGGAGGGCGCGTTTCCAGACCAGTTCGGCTTCTTCCATGCCCCGAGCATGCACTGTCTGGGACGGGCGCCGCAAGGATTCCGGCGGAAAGTCGCAGTGCAGGGACGGTTCTGCAAGTACCTCTGACAGGGTCCTCCGCATGGGATTGAATGAGGAGTACCCATCTGAGGGAGGACCCATGAACTCGCGTTCGCTGACGACGCTGGCAGCAGAGCTCCTCGACGAGGCCCGATCGGCCCCGGCCGGCCGCGCGGCCCGCACCATCCATGGAGGCAAGGACAACCGCCTGCGCCAGACGCTGATCGCCCTGGCTGGCGGACACGGCCTGGCCGAGCATGCCAGCCCGAGCGAGGCCACGTTGCAGGTGCTCGCCGGGCGGGTGCGCCTCGTGGCCGACGCACTTGACTGGGAGGGACGGCCTGGTGATTTCATGAGCATCCCGAGACGCCGTCACGGTGTGGACGCCAAGGAGGATTCCGTCTTCCTGTTGACCGTCATCACGAACCAGTAGAACCCTTCGCGACACCAACCCGTGGGTGTCTAGCGATCCTTGGGTCGCTAGGCCTGCCTCCCGGCTTCGCCCAAGCGTCCAGCCCACTGAACGATCATGGCGGCCGTCAGAACAGCGGTGGCCAGACCCAGCGCCGAATACACGGGAACAAAAACTTGGGGGATTCCGGAAGTGAGGAACGCCACGCACAGAATGCCGTAGTCGGTGGGCAACAGCACCACAGACCTCAGGGTGCTGGGCTTGCGGGCCTTGGCCGCCGGTTCCTTCGGCTCGAGAAACTGTGTGAGGAGAATCCCGCAGAACTGGACGACGGCAACGAACTGGTACGCAAGCGGGACGAGCATCCACACCGTGGGGACATCAAAGTACAGCCAGGCAGCAATCAGCACCGCGGTGTGGACGAGCACAGTCTTTCCCGAGTCGACCAGGTGATCGAGCCACTCGCCCAAAGTGGAGCCCCCACCACGAAGACGGGCCAGTTGCCCGTCGGCGGAGTCGAGGGCAAACCCCAGTATCAGGAGCAGCCCCACACCGACGCCCAGGGCAGCCGAGGGGGGGACAGCCACGAGCAGGGCGAGACCGGCGAGTGATGCAAGAGCCGACAGGCCGGTCACGGCGTTGGGGCTGAGGCCCAGGACGTGGGCCACCGCGGCGAGGACTCTGCCTATCGGACGGTTGACCCACCGGGAGTACATCGACACCCCCACGGAGTTCTTCTGCGCATTCGCCAGGTAGGCGTAGCTCTCCCGAAACCCCTGCCTTGCTGCGGCTGCTGCCACGGGTGCCTCCTGCGCCCTGCCGAAAGCCTCCCGTTCTGGTGGTGTTAGCGCTCGGAGCTCACAGCGTGATAGGTCAAATC